>DATEEW010000196.1:0-4743 GCA_035280965.1 Burkholderiales bacterium | reverse complement strand
TGCTTGGGATCGCGCTGGTCGGGATGTCGCTAGCAAAGCGTCGCAAAAGTTAAGGCACTCAACAGGGAGCCGAAAAGTCGGAGAAATCCGGCTTTTTTTTGAGCAAAATGCGTCGACTGTCAATAACGAAAGGCCGGAGATTCTCCGGCCCTTTTTATTTGCAATCGCTTCGCAAGCGTTAAGCGTTGCGCATCCGAAGGTGCTTGAGCGACGCTTCTAGCGCCACAGGTCCTTGAAGATCCCGCGGCCATATTCCGTTTTGCGCCATTGGTCGCGGTCGAACCAGTGGATAGCGCCGTCGCCATACTCCAAGTCGGTGTACGCAAGCCCTTCGTATTTCAGACACATGGCTTGGGCGCCATTCTCCAAGTGATAGCACCCTTTCGACACGGGACTCAGGTGATACTCACCGAACTTCGTCGAGCGCTCTTCGAGCTTGACAGAGAGCGTGTGCCCGTCTGACGCTGTAAGGAAAACGAACAGGCCGAGGGTCTGGCCATTCTGCAATACAAGCACTCTCGCCTGGTCTTGCTGACCGTCGCCATTAAAATCGACCTCTATCTTTGGAAAACCGTTCATTTCGGAGGCGCTGTACTCCTGATACCAGGGCGTCCATCCCGACGGTAAGGTCTGTGCAAATGTATTGAACGAAAGAAGCGCGGACGCAAATGTCGCAAATACCAACGCGGCTTGCTTATGCATGCAAGACGCGCGAGACCTTAAAACGGCCGAATCCACACCGGCCGCAGCTTCGCCTTGTCGGGCGCCTGTATAGCGGTGTCGATCTTTGCGAGCATGTCTTCCTTGTCGCGCCCCAGCGTGCCCTTGAGTGCCAGCTGATTCGAGGCGTGGTCACTGCGGAAGACGGTGTTCTCCAATTCCAGCGCGCCGACAAAGGTGCGCAGTTCCTTGAAGCGTTCGTGCTGACTCATCAGCACGTACTCACCTTTGTAGCCGTCCTGAAAGCGATCCATCCCGTTCGGATGATTGATCACCAGAGAGGATAAAAACTCGGGCTGCGTTTCATTTACGAGACGCGCGGATTCCAAAGCGTGTTGTTCGCTGAATTTGGTGCCGCCCACACCGTTGATGATCATCACGGAGCGGTGGATGCCTGCTTCGCGTAAACGGTTCAGCGCATCGCGCGTGCCTTCGTGCGTGTCGCCCTTGGCGATGCTTTCAAGCACGAAGTCGTCGCCCGATTCGGCGCCCATGTACACCAGTTGAAGGCCCGCCTCGCGCAGTTTCTTCAGGTCTTCCACCGACTTGTTGCGCAGATTGAAAGACGAGCAATACGAGGCGACGCGTTCGACGTCGGGTAGATGTTCGCGAATGGCTTGCAGAATATTGAGCAGGCGTCGCACCGAAAGCGACATGGCATCGCCGTCGGCTAAAAACACGCGGTTCACGTTCGGAATATGCGCGCCGGCCCAGGCGATTTCCTTCATCACATCCGCTTCGGGCTTCACCGAAAACTTCTTCTGCGGCTGCGTATACATGTCGCAGTAGCTGCATTTATTCCAGCTGCAGCCGTTGGTCACTTGAAAAATAAGCGACTTCGCCTCGCTGGGCGGGCGAAAAAGCGGTTCGACGTAGGTGATGGGGCAGTCTTGCATGGGGTGTTGGACGTTCAAATTCGGGAACTGGTTCCGATCATAGGGAAGGCTGAGGGCGCTGCCAATGACTTCAAGGGCCGCAGCCGGTAATCAAGCCGTTTTACCCTGCGCTTTATCCTCATACATGGCTGCGTCCGCATGGCGCATCAGCGCGTCGGCGTCGAGGCCGTGCTCCGGGTGGATGGCGACGCCGATGCTCGGCGAAATATGCAATTCATGGCCGCCCACCTCGAAATCCTGCTTCAAGGCCGCGCGGATCGTTTCCGCCACGCGCGAGGCGTCGCTCGGCGCCTGAATGCAATCGAGCACCACCACAAATTCATCGCCCCCGAAACGGCTCACAGTGTCCGCTTCGCGCACGCAATCCTTGAGGCGCTGTGACGCTTCGCGGAGCAGCACATCGCCTGTCGCATGGCCGTATTGATCATTCACTTGCTTGAAGCCGTTGAGGTCGATGTAGAGCAGGGCCATGCGCACCCGGTTCCGTTGCGCGCGCGCGAGCGCGATCGTGAGCCGGTCGTAAAACAGCTCGCGATTGGGCAGGCCGGTGAGCACATCGTGTAATGCCAAGTGCTGCAATCGAATGTCGGCTTGCTTGCGCTGCGCGGCGGTCGCGATATGCGTCGATATGAACTGCAGCAGTTCTTTGTCTTTGTCCGTATAACGCATCTCATCCGTACGATTGCGGATCACCAACGCCCCCATTACGCCACGTTGCGAATGAAACGGCACCCCGATCCACACATAGCCTGCCCGTTCGGTGTCGGTGGCCCATTCCTCGTCAGTCGAAACAATCGCGCGGTTTTTCGTCACAATGGTGGCGCAGAGTTTTTCGACATCGAGCGCGTCAGGACTCTCCGCTTTACCGTCTGTCGAATAAGGAAAACTCAAAACGCCGTTCGCCTCGTCGCGCAGCGCGACGATGAATTGGCCCACGGGCAGCAGATTTCCCACGATCAGGTGCAGGCGGGCAAAGAGTTCGAATAGATCCTTGGTGTCATGCGCGGCTTCCGAGATCGCATACACCGCCTCCTGCTGCGACTCGGCGCGGACCAGATCGGTAATGTCGCGCGCAACGCCGATGCGCAAATCCTGGGCCACGCGGCGCGCCGACCACATGATGTGTACCAGACTGCCGTCTTTGCGCACATAGCGATTGCGAAAGTGTAGGTGCGAAGAACCGGAGGCCACATTGATGGCCGCGTTGCGCGTACGTTCGATGTCTTCGGGGTAGACCAGGTCCCACATCCGCATACCGATCATCTCGCCGGCGGAATAGCCAAAAACCGCTTCGCAAGCACCGCTAGCGAAAACATAACAATCGTTCTGGTCGACCACCACCACGGCGTCGAGCAGAAGATCCATGACCTTTGGGATGAAGTCTTCGGCGTTCTGGGGCATTAAAACGAAGATAAAAAAAGTTGCCCAAGGGTACACCGGGAGAGGGCGATCGCGCATTGAGAAGACGCGAATTTTTCGCCAGAGAAAACGTTCATCCGCGTTCCGCTCGTCAGTCGCACCGAAAGAGGGAATCGATGAGGCACATTGTGTAAATGTGTTTCATTGCGTGAGGTCGGTGAGCACGCTGCTTTGCTTGGCTTGCAGGTCCAGATCGATTTTGATGCTGGCGATTTTCTCTTCAGGGTGGCGCTTCGAAGTAATGGCGCGGGAGATTATTCGTACCCGATCCCTCTACTTACTGACGGGACTTACGGAGGGGACCAAGTTGCGACACCCGTGTCGCCACTTCGGTGGCAACCCGAATCAAAGCCTCGACCAGCGCCTCGTCCAAATCGATATCGCCCTCGTATTCTGCGAGATTACGTTTGCGGTGTGCTTGGTCCAACACCCGCCATTGCTCGGCCGGCAGGTTCAAGGTATGCGTCAAGCACTGAAAAACCAGATAACGATTCTCGGAGCGATAGCCGTGATGGCGTAGCGCCGCGAGCGAAAGAGCATGTGCAGCGTTGTAAGCAAGGTCGAAACGGCTTTCCAAACCCAGCCCTGTCTTTTTCGAATCGTTCAGACGTACTGTCCTCGAACGAAATAGGCCATCAATCTCTGCTTGAGCCGGCGGCTCGGCCTTCAGCTGACCGGCCCGGACAAGATTGTCTAGTTTAGGCAAGGGCATGGATGTCACCGATCAATTTCAGCACCGGTCCGTTGAGCAACTTGCTAAGAAAGGCGTTGCCCGCTTTTTTGCGCTTGCGAAACTCAGCCGTCGAGTAAAGCGTGGGATTGATTGGGCGTGCCAGACGCTTCTCTACGCGCGTCAAAGCCGCGTAAAGGTCTTCCAAATTGAGGTCATCGGAGATCACGAGCAAGTCAATATCGCTTTGTGCGGTGTCGGTCCCCGAAGCAATCGAACCGTAAATACAAGCTGCTTCGATGCGTCGCTCCAATGGCGCAAGCGCATCATGCAAGGGTTCCGCTAGACCGCTCGTTTTTAGGATGATCTCCCGCAAAGGGGAAAATAATGGCGAGTTCTGGGCGGCCTGATAATGGCGCTGGTTGCCCACCCGCGTTGCGCTAAGCAAACCGCTCTCCGTCAACCGCTTCAGTTCGCGCTGAACCGCGCCCGATCCCGCGCCAACCAGGCCGATGACCTCCGTGGCAAAGAAACTGCGCTGCGGTTGACCGAACAATAAACCCAGTACGCGTTGCTGGGTCTTGGAGAACAAGGCATCGGCCAAGCTTGTGCGCGCGGCAGCCTTCGGCGCGGGGCGCTTGGGGGGCTTTCCTTTGATTTCAGCTTTCATACCCATTTTGGGCATGTTAATACCCTATTTGGGTATTTTCAACTGATTAAATGACTTGCCATTTAATTCAATGGGGCAGCTCAGCGCGACTACTTCCCCGCCGTCACCGTCACGATGACCCCCGCTACGACGAGCCCCACGCCGACGATTCGCCACACGCTAATGGGGTTGTGCGGCATCCCGAGCAACGCGTAGTGATCGAGCACGAGAGACCCAGTCATCTGACCCGCAACGACGAGCGCGAGTAATGCGGCAGCACCGATGCGCGGACCGACGATGATCGACGTCCAGATGTAGAGCGCACCGAAAAGACCGCCGAGCCACGCCCACCAGGGCGCTTGCGCGAGCGCGCTCGCTTTGGGCAGCGG
>DATEEW010000195.1:0-2772 GCA_035280965.1 Burkholderiales bacterium | reverse complement strand
GACCGTGGGCGATTCGCCGGAGGTTCCGACCACGACAATACCGTCCGTCCCTTCGGCGATGTGCCAGTCGATCAAGGCCTTGAAGCGCACAAAGTCCAGCCCTCCATCTTCAAACATGGGGGTGACGATGGCGACCAGGCTACCTTTGATCATGATTAAACAGGGCTCTCGTGGAAAATTTATGGGATTTTAGCAGCATACGGGTAGGAAAGCCCCTGGCCCCCCGCGCTCATATGGGAAGGCCCGCCGCACGCCCTCGCACGGCGCAAATACGCTGAACGACGGCCCGATTTTCCAGAATCCCCTGTTCGAAAGCACGCACTTCCAACTCCTCGGCGATCACTTCCAATAGCTCGCCCGGCCTCAGCAGGAAATTCGGATTGGAAGGTTTGCCGTAGGCTTCGTTTCCCATCATGAAGGTTTCGTAAACCAAGCGGCCACCTTCTACTACAGCTTCAATTATTTCCCCGAGTAGCGGTCGATACAGATAGTTGGCGACGACCACCGCGTCAAAGCGGCGTCCTTTCAGCGGCCAACCGCCGTCCTCGATGTCGGCGCACAAAATCTCGATGCCCGCGATGCCTTGCAAGGTGGCGAGCGCTTCGGCATCCCGATCCAATGCCAGCACGCGATGGCCCCGAGACGCGAGATAACGCGCATGTCGACCATGACCGCAAGCGAGGTCCAGCACGGAAGCGCCGCTCGGCAAGTCGGCGGCCCAACGCGTTACCCAAGGGGAAGGATTAAGGTTTCGATGATTCATCGATATTAAAAAGAGGAATTCGGTTGTTGGAGAAATTCGATTTCCTCCGGCGTGGAGGCTCGCTCCAGGATGATATTCCGGTGCGGAAAACGCCCGAAGCGCTCGATCACCGCGTGGTGACGATGCGCGTAATCAATAGCGACCTTGCTTTGCGAATCGCCGCCCAATTGTTCGAACAGACGCACGGATTCGTTTTGCATGCCCAAATCCTCCGCATGTTCGAAAGGCAGATATACGAAATGTCGCTGTACGGGCACCAAGTCCCTATCCCAGCCTTGAGCGACGACGCTTCGCGCAACCGCCAACGCCTGCGGATCGGCTGCGAAAGCCGCAGGCGTGCCACGATAAAGATTGCGCGAGAATTGATCGAGGAGAATCAGCAAGGACAAGGCCGAAAGCGGTGTCTTCTCCCATGCGGCCAGCGCTCCATTGAGAGCCCGCGCATGCTGTTCGCTGAAACGTCGCCGGATTTCCGCGTCGAAATCCGGCGACGCTTTGAACCAGGCCGCGCGCAACTGCCCGTATTCTGGGCTGCCCGGCGCGCCGAACCAGAAATCCAATATCGCCTGCCAGGAGCGGGAATCGTTCACAATCGTCGCGAGAGAGCCACCTAAGAGCGCGCATTCTAGCCGACACGCGCCTACGCGCCGCCCACATGCCGCATACAATGGCGCCGCTGCGAAGCATTCCATTCGGGGAGAGAGTCATGCTTTATATCGTCATCGCGATCATTGCAATCGTGATCATTTACGGCGTCACCATTTACAACAGTCTGGTCAACGTTAAACACAGCGTCGCCAAGGCCTGGGCAAATATCGACGTGCTATTAACGCAGCGCCACGACGAAATTCCAAAACTGGTCGAGGTCTGTAAGCAATATCGCCAGTTCGAACAGGAAACCTTGGAAAAGGTGATTCGCGCCCGCTCGCTGGTCCAAGACGCGCGACAGAAACAGGACGTGGGCGCACTCGGCCCGGCCGAAACAATGCTGCGTTCCAGTCTGGGAACCTTGTTTGCAGTGGCCGAAGCCTATCCGGAACTCAAAACCAACGAAAATTTCATGCAACTGCAGTCGCGCATTTCGCAACTGGAAAATTCGATCGCAGATCGACGCGAGTTGTACAACGAAGCGGTGAATATCAACAACGTGCGCATTGAACAATTTCCGGACACCCTCGTTGCAAAATTCGGCAGCTTTCCGCCCGCCAAGCTTTTGGAATTCAGCGAAGGCGAAAAGCGCGACGTGGATATGAAAGCGCTGTTCGGCTGAAAAGCTAAAGCGAAAGTGAAAAATCTTGAACCACAGAGAGCACGGAGAACACAGAGAAAAGCAAAGTGCTTTGGATAACCGCAAAACCGAGTCTTTCCCACACAAGCGAAAATCCGCCTCTCGGCTCTCCACTAGAAATGATCGTCAAAGCCAAACACGCGCATCAGTTTTTCGCCTACGGTGGCGCGCATGCCTTCCTGCTAGTCATGGCCTTTCAAATCGGAGGCAGCCAAGGCTGGATGATCGCGACGCCGTTGATGGCCACGGTTTCGCTCTATGCTTGGATCGCCACATTGCGGCGTTATCGCATGGTGGGCGACACGCCCACTTCGCAAGTGGCTTCGGCGGCCCAAGGCTATGTGGAACTGATTGGTTTTGCGGAGAACAGCCCCAATACCGAAACCCTCGCGCCGCTCACGAACAAACCTTGTTGCTGGTTTCGCTACGAAACCGAAGAAAGCGATCGTGACGATCAATGGCGCACAGTCGATGAAGGGGAAAGCGCCATCGGCTTCCAATTGCGCGATACGAGCGGCGCCTGCATGGTCGACCCCGAAGGCGCGGAAATCATGTGTGCGCACAAGGAGAGTTGGACTCAAGGCGATCACCGGTATACCGAATGGCGCATCGAGGACGGCGATCCGCTTTACGTTATCGGAGATTTCAGGACGCGCCGCTTCGCGCCCACTGCCGAAGAGGTGCGCGAGGACATCGGAGACGTGCTGATCGAGTGGAAAAA
>DATEEW010000194.1:0-9024 GCA_035280965.1 Burkholderiales bacterium | reverse complement strand
CCGAAGTGGTTGTAGACCACGTCGAGCAACGTCATCAAACCGCGTTGATGCGCGGCTTGAACGAAGCGCTTCAAATCGTCGGCGCTCCCATAGGCGTTGTCGGGCGCGAAGGGCAGCACACCGTCGTAACCCCAGTTGCGCTTGCCCGCAAACTGCGCCACCGGCATCAGCTCGATAACGGTGACGCCTAGGTCGCGCAAGTAATCGAGCCGACGTTCGGCGGCGGCGTAAGTGCCTTCCGGCGTAAAGGTCCCCACATGCAATTCGTAAATGACCGCTTCTTCCCATGGGCGTCCCCGCCATTCGACATCGCTCCAGTCGAAGGCTGTGGGATCGACCACTTCGCTGGGACCGTGCACGTCCTGAGGATTGTTGCGACTCGCGGGGTCGGGCACGCTGAGGCCGCCGTCCACGCGGTAGGCGTAGCGTGTTCCGGCGCCGACATTCGATACTACGGTCTCGAACCAACCGTCGATATTACGCATCGGTAATTCGGCGCGCGTTTCGCCTTGCAATAGCAGATCGATGCGCTGCGCACTGGGCGCCCAGAGGCGAAAGCGCGTGCCGCCATTTTCAAGTACCTGCGCCCCGAAGGGCATGTGATGCAAGCGTTTCATGCGCTTTTAACCATCGATGCGCGTCAGCAGAATCAAAGACCGGGCGCATACGGTATAGGCCTGTCCGGCCGGATGCATGCCAAAGTGAAAGCCTTCATCGTTCGCCGTATCGACGACACACATCCAACGCACGTCCTCGGTGTTTAGCGGAGGCAGAGTAAAGAGAATGTCTTCATGATGCGCGTTGAAGATGACAAGAATGTCCTCGTCGCGAACCGGTTGGCCGCGGGCATTCATCTCCGTCATCGACCTCCCGGAGAGATACATGCCGAGGCAGCGCGCGAAATCGTGATGCCATTCGTGATCGTTCATTTCGGTACCGTCGGGCTTGAGCCAGGCAATGTCTTTCATCTCGCTGCCTTGCAAGGCGCGTCCTTGAAAGAACTGTTGCATCCTGAGCACCGGATGGTGGCGACGGAAATGGATCAGTTGCGAAGTGAATTTGCATAGCGCGTCGCGTGCGGGGTTGGACTCCCACGGCACCCAGCTGATTTCGTTGTCCTGGCAGTACGCGTTATTGTTGCCTAGTTGCGTGCGTCCCAGCTCGTCGCCGGCCAACAGCATCGGAACGCCTTGGGAAAGAAAAAGCGTCGCGAGCAGATTGCGCCTTTGCCTTTCGCGCAACGTGTCGATCGCGGGATCCTTGGTTTCACCCTCGGCGCCGCAGTTCCACGAAAGGTTGTGGTCGTGACCGTCGCGGTTGTCTTCGCCGTTCGCTTCGTTGTGTTTGCTGTTGTAGGACACAACGTCGTTGAGCGTGAAACCGTCGTGTGCGGCGATGAAGTTGATGCTCGCGTAAGGCCGGCGTCCCGTGCTGCTGTACAGGTCGCTGGAGCCGGTAAGGCGCGTGGCGAATTCTCCGATGAGGCCTTCGTTTCCTTTCCAATAGGCGCGAATGGTGTCGCGATACTTGTCATTCCATTCCGCCCAGCCGATCGGAAAGTTGCCCACTTGATAGCCGCCCTCGCCGAGATCCCACGGTTCGGCGATGAGTTTCACTTGCGAGAGCACCGGATCCTGTCGAATGATGTCGAAGAACGCGCCCAGACGATCCACTTCGTGCAGTTCGCGCGCGAGCGCGGAGGCCAGATCAAAGCGAAAACCATCGACGTGCATTTCGGTTACCCAATAGCGCAGACTGTCCATGATCAATTGCAGCACGCGCGGCGTCTGCATATTCAGCGTGTTGCCGCAGCCGGTGTAATCGTTGTAGAAGCGTCGGTTGTCGCCCACGAGGCGATAGTAGCTGGCGTTGTCGATGCCGCGAAAAGACAGGGTGGGACCCAGGTGGCTCCCTTCGGCAGTGTGGTTGTAGACCACGTCCAGAATCACTTCGATGCCTGCCGAATGCAGCGTTTTGACCATGGTCTTGAATTCGGCGACCTTGCCGCTGGACGAATAGCGCGCTTCCGGTGAAAAGAAACCGATGGTGTTGTAGCCCCAATAGTTCGACAGCCCCTTTTGCACCAGGTAACGATCGTCGACGAAGGTATGCACCGGCATCAACTCGACGGTTGTAATGCCCAGGCGCTTGAGATAGTCGATTACCGGCGCGGTCGCGAGCCCCGCATAGGTGCCGCGCAAAGGCGGTGGGACATCGGGATTGAGCGCGGTAAACCCTTTGACATGCATTTCGTAAATCACCATCTCATGCCAGGCGATTTCCGGATGGCGATCGTTGCCCCAGGTGAAGGCCGAGTCGATGACCTTGCACTTGGGCATGCCGCTGGCGCTGTCGCGCCGGTCGAAACTCAGGTCGTCGCGCTTGTGGCCGATGGTATAGGCGAATAAAGCGTCGCTCCAACGGATGTTGCCGACAATATTTTTGGCATAGGGGTCAAGCAACAGCTTATGTCCGTTGAAGCGATGGCCTTCTTCGGGTTTGTAAGTTCCATATACGCGATATCCATACAACACGCCGGGACGCGCTTCGGGCAAGTAGCAATGCCACATTTGCTCGGTACGTTCGCGAATGGAAATACGTTGGACTTCTCTGCGGCCGGCGGCATCGAATAAACAGAGTTCGACCTTTTCCGCGTGCTCGGAATAAAGCGCGAAGTTGACGCCCTCCCCGTCCCAGGTCGCGCCAGGGGGATAGGGCTTGCCGGGCCAGACGGCCGTGATGGGCTGCGTCATTGTTTGTACTTGCTCGTGAAGCCGCGAGCCGCTTCTATGGCTCAGTTATCGAAACGCCCGCTCCCTTAATCGAAACCGGGCAGGACTTCCGCCATCCGCGCGACAACCAGCCCCGTATCGGTGCGGTGGTAGCGAGTGCTGTCGAAGTTGTCGCCGCCCACGACCTCGTTGGCCTCGATCACGTTGTAGCGATCGATAATTGCACGGCGAATCTTGGCGCCTCGACGGATCACGCAGTAATCCATGATGATCGAGTCTTCCACCAGCGCGCCGTCTTCAATCGTTACATCTCGCCGGATGACCGAGTTTCGAATAATGCAAGACCCGAGCCTACTGCCCGCGCCGATATGGCTATTGTGGATTTTGGCATCGAGGATATTCGCGGGCGGACCCTGGTATGCACTGGAACGAATGGGCCACTGACGGTTCGCCAATTCAAGTTTCGGCTGCAGGCCCAAGGTATCGCGATTCGCTTCGAAATAGGCGTCGAGCGTTCCTACATCGCGCCAGTAACCGGGTTCTTCGTAATCTTTGGTACCGGGTACGACATTCTTCGAAAAATCGTATGAGAAGGCGCGGCGCGTCTCGATCAGCCGCGGAATAACATGATGGCCAAAATCTTTTTCATTATTCTTGCGACCGCTCAGCAGCGCATCGATAAGAAACTCGGCATCGAATATGTAATTCCCCATCGACGCGAGTGAGTAATCGGGCCGACCCGGCATCGCAGGCGGATCTTTGGGCTTCTCCACCCAGCTCGTGATGCGGCCATCTCCATCTACCCCCATGATGCCGAAGCCGCTCGCTTCCTTGCGCGGCACAGGCGTTGCCGCGACGGTCACGTGCGCGTGGTGATCGCAATGGAAGTCGATCATCTGACGCAAGTCCATGCGATAAATGTGATCGGCGCCGAACACCGCCACGAGCTGCGCGCCGCTGTCTTTAATTAGATTCAGGTTTTGCCAAATCGCGTCGGCCGTACCCTGGAACCACTCCGGACCTTCACGCATTTGTGGCGGCACAACAGTGACAAAATGATTGGGCAATACCGGTGCCAGCACCCAGCCATTGCGAATATGTTCGATCAAAGACTGAGATCGGTATTGCACGAGTACGTAAATGGAATAGATGCCGGAATTGACCAGATTGGATAGTACGAAGTCCACGATCCGATATCGCGCCCCAAAGGGCACGGCAGGCTTGGAGCGCACCGAAGTCAGCGGCGCAAGGCGCGTCCCTTCGCCGCCCGCTAAAACCATTGCCAAGACGTTACGATCGGCAGCCATTTTCAATCCTCCTCGCTATTTTTATTTTTACACTTCCCTTATATCGTCGGCTCCAAACCCTCCTGAGTCAATTCCAACAACCCGGATACCGGCACATCGAGCCAATCGGGCCGGTTATCCATCTCATAACGCATTTCGTACAAGGCTTTTTCGATGGTGAACAACTCAATCAGATTGTTCAAGGTCGCCTTGTCGCGCGGCACCGAGGCGACGTTTTGAGTGGCTTGTTTGTAGCCGTGTAGAAAGGCGAACGTTACGAATTGACGCCATTCGCGAACCAGACCGCCCAATGTCGCGCTGCGTTCGGGCGCGTTGCCGCCGAAGCGAGTGAGCACCGTGCGCGCCGCATAGTCGGCCGAACGGATCATGCCGCCCAAATCGCGCAGGGGGCAGTGCTTGCGACGACGTTCTGTCAGACTGCGTCCCGGCTCGCCTTCGAAGTCGACGATCAAATAATCATCTTGCGATATGAGCACCTGGCCGAAATGCAAGTCGCCGTGATAGCGCGTTTTCACGGTGCCTTCGACGTCGAAGCTCAATCGCTGCAGTCGCGTCAACAAATGCGTCCGTGCTGCAAGCAGCTTTTCCGCTGCCGGCTTAACGGTTTCCGGCAACTGTGGGTAGCGGCGTTCCAGAGCATCTAGTGTGGTCGCCAGTTCGGTCAGCACGTTGTCGCGCCACCCTTGCACGTCGGATGTCGTGACCGGCTCCGGTTCGAATGCGGGATCGCCCGTGGGCTTGGCGAAAGCTGCATGCAGTTCGCCCACCCGTCGGCCGAGCTTGTCCGCCTGCGCTAAAAAGAAGGCATGCAACTTCGCGTGCTCTTCTGCTGATGCGCCATTGGCCGGCGCTTCGCGCGCGCCCAAATACCGTTCCAGATAGTCCAGCGAGTAATCCCACAGATTCCCTTGGTTCTCCATGTAGGGTTGCAAGACCGCGAGCGTGGTCGGTGTGCCGTCCGCGGCGATATATTCCAGCGCTCCCGCGATCGGGGCCGTATGCGGATAGGGCGAGGTGACCGTCAAAAAACGGCCCACTTCCAATTCCGGATTGACGCCCGACTGCATGCGTCGATAGCCTTTCAAATACGCACGCGTGCCAAAGAACACGCCGGTATTGCTTTGCTCGAGCGCCGGCAGCCGCGGTTCTTCGTTCAAACCGTCGACCACCTGCGCATACGCGGGCGTGGACGAGAAGCGCAACTTCCCGCGGCCAAAAGCGACCTCTTTGTTTTCGCCCATTGCCCGCGCGAGTGCCCTGGAGAATACCGGGTCACCGAATGCGGCGACCAAAATGCCTGTCTTGGCTTTTTCGCGTACGCGCGCAATCGCGTGTGCGCCGAGTCGTTCCATCGGGTTGTAGTCGCGCGCTTCCCAGGCGACGCCCAAAGGCAGAAAGTATTGTTGCGACGCCGCGCCTTCCAGATTGACGCGCAAGAAACTGATCAACCAACTGCCCTCCGATGTGCGCCATTCGCCTTCCTCGACCACTTCCATCCCGGTGAGTTTGTAGCTCTTGGCGGCATACCAACGGCGAGATTGCATATACGGCAGAAGTATTTCGTCTTGCAATTGTTTGCGGCTACGCGATGAGATCGCGCGCTTCACGTCCTTGGCGCCACCTGTCTGCATGATGAAGGTGCGCCAGCCTTCGATCATGACCAGTGTCGGCAGCTCCCGATCGGCAAGTCTTTTCTCATGCCACACCGGCGGCGCGGCGTCGGTGGCAAGGCGGAATACGTAATAGCCGTGGCCTGGAATGGTGAAGAGATAAGGCAATTTTCCGACCGGCGGAAAAGAAGTACGGCCGATGACCTCCACCGGTACACGCCCTTCGTAGTGGGACAAATCAATTTCAGCCGCTTGAGCAAGTCGCGAAAGATTGGCGATACACAACATGCTTTCATCTTGATACTCGCGCATGTAGGCCAGCACTTTACGATTGCCGGGCTCGAGAAATCGCAGCGTCCCGCGGCCGAATGCTTTGTAACCTTTGCGTACGCCGATTGCCCGACGCGTCCAATTAAGTAGCGAGGAGGGATTGCGCGACTGCGCTTCGACGTTCACCGATTCGTAGCCGTACAACGCGTCCTGCGTCGCAGGCAGATATAGACGTTGCGGATCGGCGCGCGAAAAGCCGCCATTGCGATCGGGACTCCATTGCATCGGCGTCCTCACGCCATTGCGATCGCCCAGATAAATGTTGTCCCCCATTCCGATTTCATCGCCGTAGTAAATAATGGGCGAGCCGGGCATGGTGAACAGCAGGAAAGATAGAAGTTCGATTCGATCCCGGTCGTTATTCATCAACGGGGCGAGACGGCGGCGAATGCCGACGTTGATGCGCATGCGCGGATCGGTGGCGAAAATCTGATACATGTAATCGCGCTCGCGGTCCGTCACCATTTCGAGCGTCAGTTCATCGTGATTGCGCAGGAAGATGGCCCACTGGCAGTTCTCCGGGATGTCCGGTGTCTGGCGCATGATTTCCAGCACCGGATAGCGGTCTTCTTGCGCAATGGCGAGATACAAGCGCGGCATCAGCGGGAAGTGATAAGCCATATGGCACTCGTCGCCGTCACCGAAATATTCGCGCACGTCCTCCGGCCATTGGTTCGCTTCGGCCAGCAGCAGCCTATTTTTGTGCTTCTCGTCGAGCATGGCGCGAATCTTTTTGATCACGCCGTGGGTTTCGGGCAGATTTTCATTGTTGGTGCCATCGCGTTCGATCAGATACGGGATCGCGTCGAGGCGGAAACCGTCGACACCCATGTCGAGCCAGAAGCGCATGGTGCGCACAATCGCTTTCAGCACATTGGGATTGTCGAAATTCAAATCCGGTTGATGGCTGAAAAAGCGGTGCCAGTAATGCGATTGCGCCACTTCGTCCCAAGCCCAGTTCGAGGCTTCGGTGTCGGTGAAAATAACGCGGGTGCCGGAATACTTGTTCGGATCGTCGGTCCAGACGTAGTAGTCCCGCTTGCTCGATCCCTTCGGAGCGCGTCGCGCAGCCTGGAACCAGGGGTGTTGATCGGAAGTGTGATTGACCACGAGTTCCGTGATGACGCGCAGGCTTCGCCGATGCGCCTCTTTCACGAATTGGCGGAAGTCCTGCCGCGTGCCGTAAGAGGGATCGACGTTGTGATAATCGGCGACGTCATAACCATCGTCGCGCATGGGCGATGGATAGAAGGGCAGCAACCAGATGGTGTTGACGCCCAGGTCCTGGATGTAGTCCAGTTTCTCCGTCAGCCCTTTGAAATCGCCGATTCCATCGTTGTTGCCGTCGTAAAAAGCTTTGACATGCAACTCGTAAATGATGGCGTCTTTGTACCAGAGCGGGTCATCGCTCTCCCTCGCCGTATCGGTGACTTGCAGCAACTTGGGATCGAGTTGTTCCATTTTGGACATCTCAAAATGCCGAGAAAGATCGCGAGCCGGAAACCGCGGAGGGCGAAGCAGGTTCCATCCGCGTTTTTTTGGGTGCGCCGCCGTAGCGGGTTGGGAATGTGCCACTTCGACTCGGTTTGGATGCGCCTTTGCGGTCGCATTCCCTTCGGGGCTCTTGCATCGCGCGCCGGCACATGTTGGGCGAGAGAAGACAAAGCTGAGCAAAGCAGCAAGCATCCCGAACAACTAATGCGTGTCTCATAAAGCCTTCCGTTACCGCGCGTCAATTAAAGGAAGTAGTCAAAATCCTGTTCCGTCCGGACCCGTTTACGTAGCCGGAATATATGTGCCGGTGCGCGATTCGGATCGAGGCTCACATAGTTGCGTCGCCCATGCCACAAATAGCGCGCGCCGCTCAGCAGTTCGTGCATTTGGTAGCTGGAACCGGGTTCCACGCTCACCTCCGGCAGATCGAATTCGATCCATCCCGATTGCACATGGTGCGGATCCAGGTTCACCACGCAAATAATGAGATTGTCTTCACTGTACTTAGCGTAGGC
Organism: Burkholderiales bacterium; assembly: GCA_035280965.1. Classification (GTDB taxonomy): domain Bacteria; phylum Pseudomonadota; class Gammaproteobacteria; order Burkholderiales; family SG8-39; genus DATEEW01. The sequence goes on along the minus strand of DATEEW010000194.1, from coordinate 1,036 downwards.
GATGACTTGATCGTTATCTACAGAGAGAAAACGCAAATTGCTGTCGGTATGCAGGGCCGGGTTGTCGCGACGGATGGCGTTCACGCGTCCGATCAGCGGTGCGAGGCTATCGCTGCGATTCAGGTCCCATTGGCGGAGCTGATACTTTTCCGAGTGCAAATACTCTTCGCTGCCCGGTTCGCGCGGCTCATGCTCCATGTGTTCATAGGCCGGTCCGTAGATGCCGTAGTTGGCGCTCATGGTTGCCGCGAGCACCAGACGCGAAATGAAAGCGCCGCGTCCGCCGTACTGTAGATATTCGGTGAGGATGTCCGGCGTGTTGGGCCACACATTGGGCCGGAAATAGTCCTTGCCCGGGCCGCGCGTCAGTTCGGTGAAATAGTCGGTCAACTCCTGCTTGGTATTCCGCCAGGCGAAGTAAGTGTAAGACTGCGTAAAGCCGAGCTTCGCGAGACGATGCATGACACGCGGACGCGTAAAGGCCTCCGCGAGAAACAGCGTATCCGGATGGTCGCGCCTCAGGTCGGCGATGCACCACTCCCAAAAAGGAAAGGCTTTCGTGTGCGGATTGTCAACGCGAAAAATGTGCACGCCCTGCTCGATCCAATACGCGAACACACTGCGTAGTTCCTTCCACAAGGCTTGCCAGTCCTTGGTCTCGAAGTCGAAGGGATAGATGTCCTGATATTTTTTCGGTGGATTTTCGGCGTATTGAATACTGCCGTCCGGACGCGCTCGAAACCATTGGGGATGTTCGCGCACATAGGGATGATCCGGCGCGCATTGAAAAGCGATATCGAGGGCGAGTTCGATGCCACGGTTTTGTGCTGCTTTCACTAGACTGCGAAAATCGTCTAGCGTGCCGAGTTGCGGAAGAATTGCCTTATGTCCGCCCTCCTCAGAACCGATGGCCCATGGACTGCCCACGTCCTCATCTTTGGGCGTGAGCGTGTTGTTCTTGCCTTTGCGAAATTTGCGGCCGACGGGATGGATGGGTGGCAAATAGAGAACGTTGAAGCCCAGCTTTTCCACGTAG
>DATEEW010000193.1:0-3443 GCA_035280965.1 Burkholderiales bacterium | reverse complement strand
CTCGGTCTGATAGCTTTTGTATTGCTTTGCGACTTCGGCCTGCTGTGTCAGCTTTTCTATTTGCGCATCCAACTCACGGCGGATGTCGTCCACGCGCGCCAGATTTTCGCGTGTGTCTTCCAGGCGATGTTCGGTTTCGCGGCGGCGCTCCTTGTATTTTGAAACGCCGGCCGCCTCTTCCAAAAACACACGCAATTCCTCTGGTTTCGCTTCGATAACGCGCGAAATCATGCCTTGTTCGATGATGGCGTAAGCACGCGGGCCGACGCCGGTGCCGAGGAAGATGTCTTGTATATCGCGCCGACGCACGACGGTATTGTTGATCAAATAAGTGGACTCACCTTCACGCGTAAGCACACGTTTGACCGAGATTTCGGCGTATTGAGACCACTGTCCCGCTGCTTTGCCCAGACTATTGTCGAAAATCAACTCGACGCTGGCCCGCGCCACGGGCTTGCGCAAGGTGGAGCCGTTGAAAATGACGTCCTGCATTGATTCGCCACGCAGCGCCGAGGCTTTGGATTCGCCCAGGACCCAGCGCACTGCATCGATGATGTTCGATTTCCCGCAGCCGTTGGGGCCTACGACGCCAACGAGCTGTCCGGGAACGGTAATGGTGGTAGGGTCAACGAATGATTTGAACCCTGCGAGCTTGAGCTGAGTAAGACGCAATTTGATAGAAGCCGGTGAGGCACCCCGTAACCACCCCCTCCAAAGGGCCGTCCGGCGCGCGTTGATCGTTGCCTGGAACGCCTAATGACGTCCCAGAAAATTCGGCCCGTATAATACCACCTCGTTTTTCTCTCGCCTCATCCCGCATGCCGCGCAAAGCCTCGACCGCCCTCCAGCATTTCGCCAACCCGGCTCCCGAACGTGATTTCCTGATTCATATGGAAATTCCGGAATTCACCTGCCTTTGTCCGGTGACTGGGCAGCCCGACTTTGCGGTGCTCTACCTCGATTACGTGGCCGACCGCAAGTGCGTGGAATTAAAAAGTTTGAAGCTCTATATCTGGTCCTACCGCGACCAAGGCGCCTTTCACGAGGCGGTGACCAACAAGATCCTTGATGATCTGGTCAAATTGCTTGCACCGCGCTTTATGCGGCTCACCGCCAAGTTCTATGTTCGCGGGGGTATTTTCACCACGGTGGTGGCCGAACATCGCAAAAAGGGGTGGAAAGCACAGACGCCGATCCCGCTCCCTCACTTCGACACCCAATCGAATATCCGTTAACTCGCAATGAATCCCGATCTCGCCAAGCTGCAGTCCTATCCTTTCGAAAAACTACGCGCGCTTTATGCGAGCGTGGCACCTAATCCGGCCTATACGCCGATCAGCCTGTCCATCGGCGAACCGAAGCATGCGACGCCCGAATTTATTCGGCGCGCGCTAGCTGAGAGCCTGGCCGGACTCGCCGCTTATCCGGCAACGACCGGAAGTGATGGTCTTCGAATGGCGATCGCAGACTGGTTGAAACGGCGCTACGGGCTACTGTCCATTGATCCCCACACGCAAATCCTGCCGGTCAACGGTTCGCGCGAAGCATTGTTCGCCATCGCACAGACAATCATCGACCGCAGCCAGGATGGGATTGTGATCTGCCCCAATCCCTTCTATCAAATCTACGAAGGCGCCGCCCTACTGGCCGGCGCGCAACCGTTTTATCTGAACGCAACCGGCAATCACGATTTCATCATCGACTACGATGCGGTACCGAAGGAAGTCTGGTCGCGAGTGCAATTGCTCTATTGTTGCTCGCCCGGCAATCCGACGGGCAAAGTAATGGCACTGCAAGAATGGAAGCACTTGTTCGAGCTTTCAGATCGTCATGACTTCGTCATCGTGTCGGACGAGTGTTACTCGGAGCTGTATTTCGACGAAGCGCAGCCGCCGCTCGGTGGGCTCGAAGCGGCGCAAAAGCTGGGACGCAAGGACTATAGAAATCTTATTACGTTCTCCAGTTTGTCCAAGCGCTCCAATGTCCCAGGCATGCGGTCCGGATTCGTCGCAGGCGATGCGCGCTTGATGAAAGCTTTCCTTCTATATCGGACCTATCACGGCAGCGCGATGAGTCCAGCCTTCCAGGCCGCGAGCGAAGCGGCTTGGCGCGACGAAGCGCACGTCGTCGAGAATCGCAGGCTGTATCGCGAAAAATTTCTGGCCGCAATCGAAATCTTGCGCTCCCCCTTGCAAGTAGAAATCCCGCAAGGCGGTTTTTATTTCTGGCTCAAAACGCCAATCGAAGACACCCGCTTCGCCCGGGAGCTGTATGCCGCCTATAATGTCGCGGTTTTGCCCGGCAGCTATCTGGCGCGAGAAGCGCAAGGTCTGAATCCGGGCGCTGGCTACGTCCGCGTGGCGTTGGTCGCCCCCTTCGACGAATGCCTGGAAGGCATTCATCGTCTCAACGATTACGCACAATCGCTTTAAGGTTGCTCTTCATGTCCAATTTGCAAAGCATCATCGATCAGGCGTGGGAAAACCGCGCCCAACTTTCGCCCTCCAACGTCGACGCATCGATTCGCGATGCCGTCGAGCAAGTGATCGCCCGATTGGATCGCGGCGAACTGCGCGTCGCCGAAAAAATCAATGGCGAATGGCAAACGCATCAGTGGATCAAAAAAGCGGTATTGCTGTCCTTCCGTCTACACGATAACCACGTGCTGCCCGGCGCCTCGACCCAGTATTACGACAAAGTACAGAGCAAATTCGCGAACTACACACCGGCAGATTTTGCCGCGGGCGGCTTCCGTGTGGTTCCCCCGGCGATGGCCCGGCGCGGTTCATACGTCGCGAAAAACGCGGTCCTCATGCCCTCCTACGTCAACATCGGCGCCTATGTGGATGAAGGCACGATGGTCGATACCTGGGCGACAGTGGGAAGTTGTGCGCAAATTGGCAAAGGCGTACATCTTTCAGGTGGCGTTGGCATAGGCGGTGTATTGGAACCGCTGCAAGCTAACCCCACCATCATCGAAGATAACTGTTTCATCGGTGCCCGTTCGGAAGTCGTCGAAGGGGTGATCGTCGAAGAAAACTCCGTAATTTCAATGGGCGTTTTCATCGGCATGAGCACACGAATCTACGATCGCGCCAACGATCGCATCCTCTACGGCCGCGTCCCGACGGGATCGGTAGTAGTTCCTGGCAGCCTGCCCGGGCCGGACGGAAAATACGCGCTCTATGCTGCCGTAATCGTCAAGCAGGTCGATGCAAAGACCCGCGCCAAGACGAGTATCAACGAGCTGCTGCGCGAGTAGCCATTTTTCGAGCCGCTCGCGCCTACTAGGAGAAACACCCGATGGCGATGAAGCGGCTGCTTGAGTTGATGGCGGAAAAGAATGCCTCCGATATTTTCGTATCGGTGGGCGCACCCATCAGCATCAAGATCAACGGCAACACCATCCCGGTCAATCAGCAAATCATCAAACCCGATATGGT
>DATEEW010000192.1:0-2354 GCA_035280965.1 Burkholderiales bacterium | reverse complement strand
ATTGAACGGCGTCGTCGACTATGAAGTGCTCTTTGTGGATGACGGCAGCAGTGACGATACTGCCCATCAATTGTTGGAATTGAGCAAAAGCTTCCCGCAGTTGCGCGTTGTTCGACATGCACGCAGTTGCGGCCAGAGCACCGCTGTACGTAGCGGTGTTCGAGCCGCCAGGAATCCGTGGATTGCGACACTGGATGGCGATGGTCAAAACGATCCCGCCGATATCCCCAAGCTTCTGGAAGTCCTTCGCACCCGTAGTACGGAAGCACCGCAGATCGTTTGCGGCTATCGCCGCAAACGTCGGGATACCTGGCTAAAACGCATTTCTTCCAAAGTTGCGAATGGCGTGCGCAGCCGCTTCTTGAGCGACAGCACGCCGGACACCGGTTGCGGCTTGAAGGTTTTTCAGCGTGGAATGTTTTTGGCGCTGCCCTATTTCGATCATATGCACCGCTTCCTTCCCGCGCTGGTCCAACGCGAAGGCGGCAAGGTCGTGTCGGTGGAAGTCAATCATCGTCCGCGCACGCGCGGCACTTCCAACTACGGCATGTTCGATCGACTATGGGTCGGCATCGTCGATATGTTCGGCGTGATGTGGCTGATCCGCCGCTCGCATCGGCCCCAGATTTTGGATGTGGAGAAACAGTATGAATAGCACCGTATGGCTTGTAGTCGGTTTCCTCGGGCAGGCGATGTTCACCATGCGCTTCGCCATTCAATGGCTCGCCAGCGAAAAAGTGGGGCGCAGCATCATCCCGGTGGCATTCTGGTATTTCAGCCTGGGGGGCGGCCTGATTTTGCTCACCTATGCCATCTATCGCCAAGACCCCGTGTTTATTTTGGGACAAGGGACCGGCGTGTTCATCTATTTGCGCAACCTCTTTCTGATTCGCAGGGAAAGCGCCGCCGCTGCCGGGTCCGAGTGATACATTGCATCGATGATTGACATCCAACAGGTCTCGAAATGGTACGGCGATTTCCAGGTCCTGCAGGATTGCAACACGCGTATCGACAAAAAAGAGGTGGTGGTGATCTGCGGCCCTTCGGGCTCCGGGAAATCCACCTTGCTCAAGACCGTGAATGGTTTGGAGCCCTTTCAGCAGGGTGAAATTCTGGTCAACGGATTGCGCGTACGCGACGCGACCGACTTACGCGCGCTGCGCTCGAAAGTCGGCATGGTGTTTCAGCACTTCGAGCTATTCCCTCACCTCGATGTCATGAGCAATCTGACCTTGGCCCCGGTTCAAGTCTTGGGTCGCGACAGAGAAATGGCAAAGGACAAAGCGCTGCAACTACTGAAACGTGTGGGGCTCGCCGACTATGCGCGCAAATTTCCCGCTCAACTTTCCGGTGGTCAGCAACAACGCGTCGCCATCGCGCGTGCTTTAGCGATGGATCCGATCGTCATGCTTTTCGACGAGCCGACTTCGGCGCTCGATCCGGAAATGGTGAGCGAGGTCCTCGACGTCATGGTGGAACTCGCGCAGGAAGGAATGACCATGATGGTCGTCACACATGAAATGGGATTCGCGCGCAAAGTCGCGAATCGCGTGATTTTCATGGACGAGGGGCGTATCGTCGAAGACGTGAGTAAACAAGCTTTTTTCGAAGCACCCGAAGCGCGCAGCGAACGTGCGCAATTGTTTTTATCCAAAATCCTTGCGCATTAAGCGCGCTTCATCGAGTTCGCATGACCGATATCGTTGCCAGTTTTGAAGTGATCGGCCTGCGGCCGAACGGCGAGCGCATTGAGATCGCCGCCCACATCGGACGTCCGGAGCCCGCGCCGCCTGAGGCCGGCGGTTGGATGTGCGAAGTACAACTTCTGCCCTTCTATCCCGAACTCCCGCCCATTCGCGGCGTCGATTCCTTCCACGCCCTTTGGCTCGCTGGCTCTTTCGTTTTGAAGTTGCTCAAGCACTTCAAGGAAGGCGGCGGACAACTCCTCAACGAAGACGGTTCTGAATTTCCGCTGGAAGCTTATGCGGCGGGTCTCGACGCCGCATAAAAATCTTGAACCACGGAGAACACAGAGAGCACGGAGAAAACCTGTTTTTGTCATACCCGTGCAAACGGGTATCCAGTTGTTGCCACCGTGTTTCATGCTTTTCGCATCGATCCACTTTCGACTAAAACGGTAGTTGCGCGTCCGGCTTTACTGCCAGCAATACTTTTCTGAAATCTGCCTGAATGCGTTTCAGACCCGCTTCGTCTTTCGCTTCGAAACGTAGAACGATAACCGGCGTCGTATTGGAGGCGCGCGCCAAGCCGAAGCCGTCTTCGTATTCCACGCGTAGGCCATCGAGCGTGATGACTTCGGTGTCGGCGGGGAATTTCGCTTCTTTCTGCAATTG
>DATEEW010000191.1:0-6010 GCA_035280965.1 Burkholderiales bacterium | reverse complement strand
GCCCACACGATGTCGTAGATGCTCTCGACGCCCTGCAAGTACATCGCAAGACGTTCTAGTCCGTACGTGATTTCGCCCATCACCGGCCGACAATCGAGTCCGCCGACCTGCTGGAAGTAGGTGAACTGCGTGACTTCCATGCCGTTGAGCCAGACTTCCCAGCCCAGACCCCAGGCGCCGAGCGTCGGATTTTCCCAGTCATCCTCGACGAAGCGCACATCGTTTTTCTTCAGATCGAAGCCCAGTTCTTCCAGCGACCCAAGATAAAGCTCGAGGATGTTCGATGGCGCCGGCTTCAACACGACCTGGTATTGGAAGTAATGCTGCAGGCGGTTGGGGTTTTCGCCGTAGCGGCCGTCCTTGGGACGGCGGCTAGGCTGTACATAGGCGGCTTTCCAGGGCTCGGGACCAATGGCGCGCAAAAAGGTGGCGGTGTGGCTGGTTCCCGCGCCCACTTCCATATCGTAGGGTTGCAACAAGGCGCAGCCTTGTCGGGCCCAAAAGTTTTGCAGCGTGAGAATCAGTTCTTGGAAGCTCTGCATTGAAGCGCCGCAGACGAGAAACAAAGGCGTGATTCTAAACGAAGTAGGCTGGGGAACCACGCAGGGCGCAAGCTTTTAAGTCTTGCGCCGCCTCGATTTGGCCCATGCGAAAGCGAACATCAGGCTTGCTGCGCTCACGGTTGCCCAATTGCCGATCCGTACGAAGGGCGTGGCCCCGGTGTGGCCGCGCGCTTCGCCATGAAGGACGCCTTCATTAAAAGTCGGTAGTCGTGCAGTCACTTCGCCCCTGGCATCGATGATCGCCGTGACGCCTGTATTCGTGGCACGCAGCATATAGCGGCGAGTCTCGATGGCGCGCATGCGGGAAATCTTCAAATGCTGAGCCGGTGCGAGCGAGTCGCCGAACCAGGCGACGTTGCTGACATTTACGAGCAAGCTGGCTTCGGGCAGTTGACGGATGATTTCTTCGCCGAAGGCATCTTCGTAGCAAATATTGATCGCTACCGCTTCGCCGGCGATTCGCAATGGTTGCTGCGTTTCACCGCCGCGCCCGAAGTCGGACATCGGGATATGCAGAATATGAATAATCCAGCCGAAGCCCGGCGGTACGAATTCACCAAAGGGAACGAGATGCGATTTGGCGTACTGTTGAGTGGGAGAACTGCCGATGCTAATCGCGGCGTTGTAATACGCGCCGGCCTCGTCCATGAGCGGCACGGGCAAAATCATGTCGCCGCTTTGTGCGAGGGCATAACCGCGCAGGCGCTCGAGATACGCCGGGTCGACGTTCGACAGCAGACGCGGAATGGCGATCTCAGGCAACACGATGAGTTTCGCTTGCGCCTCTTCCGCCAACTTTGCATAAGTGCGTAACGTGCTTTCGTAGCGTCCGGGCACGAATTTCAAGGACTGCGGAATATTTCCCTGGATAAGGGCTACGCTGATCGGCGCCCGCTTTCCTTCAGTCCATTCGATGCGATCGCACAGCAAACCAATGACCGGAATCCCAATCAAGAAAGCAATCGCTAATCGGTGAGTGCGATATTCGACAAGGAGCGCGAGCGCGCTTGCCCATATGCCACTCGCGAGGCTGATGCCAAACACACCTATGAGCGGGGCGTAACCCTCCAGTGGACCGTCGATTTGCGAATAGCCCAGCGCAAGCCAGGGAAAGCCCGTGAAAATCCAGCCGCGTATCCATTCGTTAAGTGCCCATGCGGCTGGCGCGAGCACCAAGAGCGCAATTGCAGGCGGTAATTCGATGCGTCTCAAGAGGTAAGACGTCACCGCGGGGAATAAAGCCAAAAAGAGGCAAAACAAAAGTGTGCCGAGCGCAGCAAGCGCAGCGGGCATCATGCCGAAGGTATGCAGGCTGACATAGACCCAACTCACGCCACAGAGAAAAAACGTGACGCCCCAGGAGAAACCGAGCACGAAGGCTTTTTTTGCGGATGTCGCACGCAGGCTCTCGCGGAACAAGAAAGCCAAACTCAAAATCGGCAGCGGCCAAAGTGGCCAATCGCCGAAGCCTGCAACGGCAAGTGCCCCCGCAGCGGCGCAGGTGAGCCAGGGATGTGGGAGAGAAGCTTTAATCAAGCGGCGGGCGGTATGGAAATCCGTTCGACCAGCAGCGTATGCAGGCGCCGGCTATCTGCGCGCTGGACATAGAACTTGAACCCGTCAATGACGATATTTTCGCCGCGCTTGGGTAAGTGGCCGAAGCGGCTGATAACGAGGCCGCCCACGGTATCGTTTTCCTCGTCGGAATACTCGGTACCGAACTGAGTATTGAAGTCGGTGATTTCGGTGCGCGCCTTGACGCGCCAGCGACCGCCACGTTCGCGGAGGATGCTGTCTTCCACTTCATCGAAGTCGTACTCGTCTTCGATGTCGCCGACGATCTGTTCCAATACATCTTCGATGGTCACGAGACCCGCGACACCACCGTATTCGTCCACCACGATAGCCATGTGATTGCGGCTGACGCGAAATTCGCGCAGCAACACATTCAAGCGCTTCGATTCGGGGACGAAAATTGCCGGACGCAGCATATCGCGCACATTGAACTCTTCATCCCCCGCGTAATAGCGTAACAAGTCCTTGGCGAGCAGAATGCCGATTACATGATCGCGATCCCTGTCGATGACCGGAAAGCGCGAGTGCGCAGTCGAGATTACGGAGGGAATGAATTGTTCCGGCTCGTCATTGATGTCGATGACGTCCATTTGGGTGCGCGGAATCATGACATCGGCGACTTTTACTTCGGATACTTGCAGTGCGCCTTCGATCATGCCCAGCGCATCCGCATCCAGCAAATTCCGTTCGTGCGCGGAACGTAACAGGGCGCTCAGCTGCTCGCGATCTTCGGGCTCGCGCATGATCAATGCCCCGAGCCGTTCGAGCAGGGAAGGTTTGTGAGTGCCGTTACCGTCGTCCATATTCTTATTGCTCCGGCGTCTCGATCACATAAGGATCGGCGATGCCCAAGGTTGCGAGGATAGCAATTTCCCGTCTTTCCATCTTGCTCGCACTGCGAGAACTTTGATGATCCCAGCCCTGCAAATGCAGTGTCCCATGCACAATCAAGTGCGCGTAGTGGTCGCGTAGCCGCTTACCCTGAGCGCGCGCTTCCTTGGTGATCACCGGTGCGCACAAGACCAAGTCGCCGCTCAATTCCGGCAACTCGTACACAAAGCTGAGAATATTGGTTGGATAGTCCTTGCCGCGGTAAGCGCGATTCAGCGCGCGTCCTTCGCGAGCGTTCACCAGACGAATGGTGATTTGTGCGGCGGACCGCTCAAGCGCGGCGCTCGCCCACAAACGAAAACTGTTCGCGGCGGGAAGACCTTTACGCGACACCGCGTACTGCACCGCCAGCGTCGGAGCCCGCACTTTAGTTCGGCGCATATTTATTCGGGTCGCGGGGCACGCGGACCTTCATAAGCCTCATAGGCGTTAACGATACGCGCGACCAGCGGGTGGCGCACCACGTCTTCCGATTCGAATACGCTGAAAGCAATGCCGCGCACGTTGGCCAGAATCAGCCGCGCTTCGACCAGCCCGCTTTTTTGTCCGCGCTGCAAGTCGATCTGCGTGACGTCGCCCGTAATCACCGCCTTGGTGCCGAATCCGATGCGCGTCAAAAACATTTTCATTTGTTCCGGCGTGGTGTTCTGCGCCTCGTCCAGAATAATGAAGGAATGATTCAAGGTCCGACCCCGCATGTACGCCAAGGGAGCGATTTCAATTGCCCCTCGCTCGAACATTTTGCCGACCTTGTCGAAGCCCATCAGATCGTAGAGCGCGTCATACAGCGGGCGCAAATAGGGATCGACTTTTTGGGCCATATCTCCCGGGAGAAAGCCCAGTCGTTCGCCGGCTTCGACCGCAGGGCGCACCAGCACAATGCGTTTTACTGTGTCGCGTTCCAATGCGTCTACCGCACACGCGACCGCAAGATAGGTTTTACCGGTCCCCGCAGGACCGACGCCGAAAGTAATGTCGTTTTCAAGAATGTTCTGTAAATACTGGCGCTGGCGCGGAGTGCGTCCGTGCAAATCGGCCCGTCGAGTTAGCAGGCCTGGACCTTCGTCTTCTTCGGTGACGCGCGGCTGTTGCGCTTCGACGATTCCCAACTGAACGTCGTCGATTAATAGTTCCCGATTGGCTACGCCATAGAATTTGCGCAACATTTCGGCGGCACGCTCACTTTGTTCCGATGCGCCGCGGATGCTGAAGCGATCGCCGCGTCGCGCAATGGTGACGTCGAGACCGCGCTCGATTTGACGCAGATTCTCATCCATAGGACCGCATAGATTCGCTAGACGTTGATTGTCCGCAGGCGTCAGGGTGATATCGAGCGGTTTGCTGCGTGCCGCTTTGGGGCTGGTGATTCGAGTCTTCAATGCGCGAGTACTCAAAGCGCGGGCGCCATGCTGTGCTCGTTCGTACAAATTTCGCCCCGCAGGGAATGCTGATAGGCGGTGTCGATGCGTACGTCCACGAACTGCCCGATCAAGCGAGCGGGCCCGGCAAAATTCACCATGCGACTGTTATCGGTGCGTCCGGCCAATTCGTTGCGATCTCTGCGCGCATGACCTTCAACGAGCACGCGTTGGATACTGCCCACCATACTTTCGTTGACTGCGCGACCTCGTGCTTCGAGTACGGCTTGGAGGCGTTGCAAGCGTTGCAGCTTCACTTCTTGTGACGTGTCGTCGAGCAACTCTGCAGCCGGCGTACCGGGCCGCGCGCTGTAGACAAAGGAAAATGAAATATCGAAAGCACAGTCGTCCACCAACTTCATGGTTTTCTCGAAATCACATTCGCTTTCGCCGGGAAAGCCGACGATGAAATCCGAAGAGATGCAGATATCGGGCCGAACGGTGCGCAGCCTACGAATGATGGACTTGTATTCCAACGTGGTATAGCCACGCTTCATGGTGGCGAGAACGCGATCCGAACCGGATTGCACGGGTAGGTGCAAATGCGACACCAGCTTCGGCAGGCGCGCGTAGGCGTCGATCAAACGTTGGGAAAATTCTTTGGGATGCGAAGTGGTGTAACGAATGCGCTCGATGCCGGGGATTTCGGACACAAAATCCAGCAACAACGCGAAATCCGCGGTATCGCCGCTGGGCATGCGGCCTAGATAAGCATTTACATTTTGTCCCAGTAACGTGACTTCCTTGACCCCGCGTTCGCCCAAATCCGCGATTTCGGTCAGCACATCTTCCAGCGGCCGTGAGACTTCTTCGCCGCGCGTATAAGGCACGACGCAATAACTGCAGTATTTGCTGCAGCCTTCCATGATCGAAACGAACGCGGTAGCGCCATCGATTCGCGCGGGCGGCAAGTGATCGAATTTCTCGATTTCGGGAAAAGAGATGTCGACCTGTGCCTTGCCGCTGCGGCGTCGCTCAGCAATCAGTTCGGGCAAGCGATGTAGGGTCTGCGGCCCGAACACCACATCGACATAGGGCGCGCGTTTAACGATCGCTTCGCCTTCCTGACTCGCTACGCAGCCACCGACGCCGATCACCAGATTCGGGTTGGCCAGCTTAAGCGGACGTACGCGGCCTAGATCGTGAAAAACGCGCTCCTGGGCTTTTTCGCGGATGGAACAAGTGTTGAACAGGATGACATCGGCCTCTTCAGGACGCTCGGTCAATTCGAGCCCTTCGGTTGCGTGCAGCACATCCGCCATCTTGTCCGAGTCGTACTCGTTCATCTGGCAGCCGAAGGTCTTGATGTAGAGGCGTTTGCTCATCGTTAATCGTTAGCTGGCGGCGTGGCTTTCGTGGGCAGTTTATGCACGTCCGGCGCTTTAATTTCTTGTGGAGAGAGAATCCAGGCGCGATGTAAGCCGCCATATTCCAGTTTATATTTCACGATGGAATCGGGCCGTACCATGTTGGGCGGAATGATGATGTTCGATTCGTTGCGAATCTGCACGCCGGGACTTAAAGGAATTGGCTTGTCGTTCAACTTCATGCTTCCACCGCCGC
>DATEEW010000190.1:0-4208 GCA_035280965.1 Burkholderiales bacterium | reverse complement strand
TCGGCTAGGGGCAGAATGTTGAAACAATCGCGCAACCAACGCATATGCGACTCGAATGCGACTGCATCGGGTTCGGTGGGGAACAGGTCATCCGGTGACGCATGCACGCGATGAAAAATCATTACGCTCAGGCGATTGATTAATCCGACACCTGATAGCGCGCGAAAAAACAGAGCGCCGCTCATGCTTGCATTGCCTTCTGCATGGTTTCATCGATGATTCGGTCGAAGCGTTGTTGAGAAAAATCACGCGCCAATACCTCGCGCCCCGCAGCCGCCATGCGCGCTCGCGCATCCGCTGAACGATACAATTCAGCGCACCGCTCCACCATTTCTTCGGCATCGCGCGCAACTGCGATCGACTCGCCCGCCTTGAAACTGTCGGCGAATGCGGCATAGCTGAATTGCGTGATGACACAAGGGCGACCGTAAGCATAGGCTTCCAACACTTTGATATTCGTCCCCGCACCTTCGCGAATCGGCGCAACAGCGAATAGCGCACGATCGTACTCCACCGCCAGATCATCCACAAAACCGGGCGACTCGACGTCGGGATAGGCTTCCCATTGCGCGCGCTGCGCGGGCGGGCAGGCTCCGATCAAACGCAAGCGCAATTCCGCGAAGCGCTGCTTTAAAATCGGCCAGCATTGCTTCAGGAACCATTCAACGCCTTCCTTGTTCGGCCCGTACCACAAGGCGCCTACAAATAGCAGCGTCGATTTATTTTCCGGCGCTGGCGCAATAGGATCGGGACGGAAGACAAAGGGGACGTTCGGTAATACTTTGCCGCACAGTCCGTTATAGCGGCGGCGCTCGGCTTCGGACGTGAAGAAAACGATTTGCGCTCGACTCAACGCGCTTTGCAGAATTCGCGTGCGCAGCGCCGATTTCATATTCGTCAGCGCGGCGTCCAATGTTTTTCTGGCGCTTCGACGTACGGCATCGTCTGCATCGATCCACAGCGGCACGGAAGTAGGCACTCCTAGTTTCAGGGCCGGGGCCGGATAACGACCCACGACGACGCTGTAGCGATTCCAATCCAAATGCTTTGCGGCCCAGCCGCGTAGTCGCTTATCCGGCCGCAAGCTGAGTCCGGCTATACCCGTCGATTTATATTTCAATCTGGCGAGCAATCCATCGCGATCCCCCGGCAATGCTTCGAAGGCGTGCGCGCCTTCGACTTGCAAAACTTCGACCGGCATATGCCTTTGCAGCGCGTTATAAAGGAGCGACGTACGCTGGGCCGCCCCGAAACTTCCATTCCAAGGCAGGACAGGGGTGACCAACAGTGCGGGCTTCATCTTTAGGCAGGCGCAGCAGATGCAGTGACCGCTCGGGGCGTTAGCAGGCCGGTGCGATCCTCGGGAATCGACTCGCCGGTTTTGATCGCTTTCAGCTTGCGCTCTACATACATGCGCATGATGACCACCAGCACCGTGATGTTGTACGGCAGATCGAAGTAAGCAAGACTCAGGAATGCGCCGCCGACGGCGAAACCGAACATGCTCACTTGGCACATGGCGGCGAGCCGGCCGGTCCATTCAACTTCCGGTACGCCACGGGTGTGCTTGCGAATCCAGGCGGCGGTTTGCCACGTAAAAAAACCGATCATCAAATATAAAAACAAACCGATGAAACCGTGCTCGCCCAGAACTTGGAGATAAATGCTGTGCGCTGCATGCACATCCTCGGGAACCGGCGCATAGATTTGAAACACTTCGTACCTGTAAATATCGAAACCGCCCCCGAAGAAACGATCTTTGGCAATATTGAACATGGCGTGCCACGCGTTGATCCGACCCATTGCGGATTGGTCTTGTTCATAGTTCTGCATGGTCTGCATACGCAACCACCATTCTTCGGGTAGGAACGCCAGCGATACCAAGCCCACCAAAAACAAGACGGGGCCCAGAATCAGTTTTTTATCGCTGCGCCACCAGAGCAAAAAGGCCATTGCCACGATGGCCAGCAGGGCGCCGCGCGAATGCGTTCCGAGCGCCGCGATCGCACAAAGAACCATGGAACCGATCAGCGCGAACTTCAACCATCTATTCTTGTAATAGCCATAGAAAAAATACATCAATGGAATGATCAGCACGATCGCGAGGGCAATTTCGTTGTTGCCGCCGATGAAGGTGCCCGGCGGCCCCCATACTCGGAAACCCCCGCCGGTGGCGAGCGTAAATACTCCGCCTTTAACACCATAGAAGGCAATCGATGCAGTCAAGATCACGGTGAGCCATTCAATGTGACGCCTTTCGCTCAAAACGATCAGTGCGATGAAAATCATGAAAATGATTTTCATCACTTTGCTGAACATTTCGTGGTCGTATTTGATGGCGAAAGCGCTTGCGACGCAAATCCATAGCGCGAACAACGCGAGAGTGATCGTTGCCGGCGTGAGCGGAATCCGCCTTTTGTCGCGCGTGAGAAGAAGCCCCAGCAACGTGACGCCGGCGACCGTGGCAGCCACTGGCCAGGTGTTGATAGTCCACAACAGACGGTGCGGATTCATGACGCTGATCCACGTCCAAAGCATGATGCCGACCCAGGGATGAAGCAATGCGATGGGCAACAGCGCGCCGACGAAAAGCAGAAAGGCAAGATCGCGCATGGTCTAGGCTACCGGTACCGACGCAACGTGGCTTTGCACATAGCGCATTTTTCCGGATCGCTCCGAGGGTAACTCTTGGACTTTTTCCACCGTGATTCGCACCATCTCTCCCAAACGCTTGCGCAATCCGCGCACGATCGCTTCTTCTGTGGCGGCATCGAAACCGGCCCGCGCCACAACGAGCACGCGAGTGTAATCGATGCTTTCCTGCACGATTTTGAAAGCCTCGATCTCTTCCAACTCGCGCAACACGTAGATCAGCGCTAAACCATGCATAACGGTCCCATCCGAAGCCACCACAAAGTCCGTGGTGCGTCCCTGGATTTCTTTCAACAAGGGTAGGCCGCGTCCGCATGCGCAAAGGCTTTGATCCAGCACACCCACATCGCCCGTGCGATAGCGGATAAAGGGAAAATCTTTGGTGGCAAGATGGGTTACCGCAATTTCACCGGCGACACCGGGCGGCGTTGATCGCCCTTGAGCATCTATCGTTTCCACAATGATATCTTCCGCGGTGATATGCATTCCTCCATGTGGACATTCGTGCGCAATGAATCCCGCATCGCGTCCACCGTAGCCATTCGCAACCTTGCATCCGAATACCGTTTCTATGATCCCGCGCTGCTCCGGGTACAAGCGCTCGGCGGTGACGAATGCGACACGGATATTCAAATCGTTCATGCGCACGCCCTTGTTTTTGGCGTATGAAGCGATACGCGCCAGGGCCGAAGGGTAACCGAAGAGCATGCGAGGCCGCGTAGTTCGGATCTCAGTCACAAACTGTTCGAGCTTGTTTTCCGACATTTCGAAAGCCGGTAACAACCGGGTGCGCATCAGTCGATCGCGCAGCAGGCGCACGCGATCTTGTGCGCCCAGTTCGATCGGCGATCCCCACAGCACGATTTCGGGGTCTCCGATGTCTACATCCCACCATCGCGTCGCACGCCATTTCGCCGCGACGTCATGACTCACTCTTTCGCTACCAATATAAAAAGTGAGCGGCTCTCCCGAGGAACCCCCGGTATTGAAACGCGCGAGGCCTTGGGCATTTTCGGATTTCAGCGCGTCCGTATTGGCGCGAATCAGTGCTTTGGTGAGAAAGGGCAGTTTTTGTAAATCGGATAGCGCCCGCACATCCTCTGATTTGAAATCAAGCTGCCCAAACCTTTCGCGGTAATAGGGCACATGCATTTCTGCGTGCGCCAACAATCCGCGCAAGCGGCGCAACTGCATTTCTTCGAGTGCGACGGATTTCAGCCATTGCGAAGCTTCCAACGCTTTGCGCGCCGACACCGTTGTATGGTGTTTGACGCGTTCCTGAATCGGAAACACGCAGCCGGCGATAAATTTCGTATACAGCCCCATCAGACCCCCGCCTTGCGCGAAGACATGGTCCGTTTGATTTCATCTCGTTTTGCCACCAATGCCTTGAACTCTTCGCATAAAAGCGCCGCCCGGTCGTCCCACGAGTGACGCAGCGCATAGGCGCGCAAAGCCGTCTCGTCCCAATCGCGTGCGAGCGCCGCATCCACCGCATGTAGTAGAGCGGGCGCATCGTCAAAGGGCACCAGACTGCCGACGACACCGTCCTCGAC
>DATEEW010000189.1:0-8882 GCA_035280965.1 Burkholderiales bacterium | reverse complement strand
CATTCATCCGGCCTTGTTCGAGCCCGATGGAAGAGGCCTCCATCACCACGCATTGCGCCCCTTCGTCCGCATAGCGTTTTAGCGCTTCCTGCAATACGAGCGCATCGGGCGTTGTGTTCGGGTTCGTTTGCAACGCGCCCGGATAGCCCATCCCCAGCGTGCCGATCAGGGCAACTCGCTGCCCCGTCGCTTGCATCGCTTCTGCGATCCATGCGGCGCAGTAGGTTTTTCCATTCGTTCCGGTCGCGGCAATGACATCGAGACGGGATGAAGGCTGCCCGTAAACCTCATCCGCCAGCAGTCCTGCGAACTGTTTGAGATTGTCGACAGAGAGGTTCGGCGTGGTTTGACGCTCATCCCACTCATAGCCCTCACGCTCCCAAATTACTGCGGCAGCGCCGGCTTGAATCGCATTGCCGATAAAGGCGCGACCATCTGCGTGTTCGCCCGGATAGGCAAGAAAAACGTCGCCCGGCCGTATTGCGCGACTGTCACTGCGCAGTCCGCCGATCTGCACTCCTTTTTTGGCGAGGCGGCGAAGGAATACGAAAGCTTCGGCGGCCATTAGATGCTTTCTTTCACTTCGGCGCCGGGCGGCGGCAATTCGATGGGCTTGATCGGCGCATCGAAAGGCGTCTCCAACATGCGCAAACTGCCCGACATAACTTGTGCGAATACCGGCGCAGCCACCTGTCCGCCGTAATACTGACCTTTGCTCGGCTCATCCACCATGACCGCGATAATTAGACGCGGATTGGAAACGGGGGCAAAGCCGACAAAGGAGGCTACGTATTTGTCCGGCGCGTAAGCGCCGTTTTCCAATTTATGGGCCGTACCGGTTTTACCTGCGACGCGATAGCCCATCACCTGGGCACGCGGTGCCGTGCCGCCCGCTTGCACAGCAAGTTCCAACATATGGCGCATGCTGCGCGCAGTGGCGGGCGAAATGACGGATTTGCCCTGGGGCAGCGTTTCGGCCTTGCTCAATTCCAGCGGCTTCAATTCACCGTCGTTGGCGAACACCGTGTAGGCGCGCGCGAGTTGTACGAGGCTGACCGTAATCCCATGACCGTAAGACATGGTCGCCTGTTCAATCGGTTTCCAGCTCTTATACGGACGAACCTTGCCGGCCACCTCGCCTGGAAAACCGAGTTCCGGCACTTGTCCAAAACCGATGTCTTCGAACATTTCCCACATTTGCATCGCCGACAAACCAAGCGCGATCTTGGCCGAACCCACATTGCTCGATTTCTGAATTACCTGTTCGACCGTGAGCGCTCCTTCGGGATGCGCATCGCGAATGGTGTTTGGACCGATAGTTAAAGTGCCCGGCGCGGTTTGAATGACGGTATCGGGTTTGACTTTGCCCTGTTCCAAGGCAACTGCAATCGTTATGGGTTTCAATGTCGAACCGGGTTCGAACATATCGGTTACCGCGCGATTACGCAGTTGCGCGCCCGAAAGACCGCTGCGGTTGTTGGGGTTGTAAGTGGGTAGATTCACCAGCGCCAGCACTTCGCCGCTGCGTGCATCGAGGACTACAACGGCCCCGCCTTTGGCACGATGCTGATCTATGGCGGTTTTCAGTTGCGTATAGGCGAGGCTTTGAATACGGGCATCGAGCGCAAGCTGCACATCGGCGCCATTGGCCGCCTTGATGCTTTCCACATCCTCAACGATGCTGCCGCGACGATCCTGAATAATGCGACGGCTGCCTGGGCGCCCGGTCAACGCTTCGTTGAAGGCGAGCTCGATACCCTCCTGCCCCGCGTCGTCTGCATTCGTGAACCCGAGCACATGCGCCATCACTTCGCCGCCCGGGTAATAGCGGCGATATTCGCGACGCTCGTAAATGCCGGGGAGTTTCAAGGCCGCAACTTGCGCAGCCACTTCGGGAGCGATCTGGCGCTTCAGATACACAAAGCTGCGACTTTCGTCGATGAGCTTTTTGCGCAGATCATCGCGGGGCATCTCCAACAGTTGCGCCAGAGTCTGCAATTGCCGCGTAGTCAGTTCCACCGCCTTGGGCACTGCGAATATCGATTTCACCGGCGTACTTACGGCCAGCACATCGCCATTGCGATCGAGGATGCGGCCCCTCGTACCGTTAACCGGATATGCGCGCGCATAGCGCGCCTCTCCCTTGGCCTGCAGAAAATCGTCATGCATGCCTTGCAAATAAACGGCACGCCCGATCAGCACGCCAAAAGCGACGAGCAACAACAACAGCGAGAAGCGGGAACGCCACAGCGGCAAGCGCAGCGCGAGAACAGGGCTTTCGGTGAACTTCATGCGCCACCGCCCTGCAAAACATAAACGTGGTTTTGCTCCGGCTGCCGCATGCGCAATTTTTCGCGCGCGAGCTTTTCGATGCGCGTGTGCATCGCCCACGTACTTTGTTCCAACTGCAACTGCCCCCACTCGATATCGATTTGCTGCGCGCGAGCTTGTTCGCGCTCGAGTTCGGAGAAACTTTTGCGAGCCTGATGCTGTGAAGTGATGAGCGCGAGCGCGCACAGAGTCAACACGACGAGTAAAAGGAGATTAAGCCGCAACATGTGGGCACAACTCGGCGAGCAATTGAGGCGAAATCATGACGGCACCCTCATTTCACTTTCTGGGCGACGCGTAGCACTGCGCTGCGGGCGCGTGGATTAGCCACGACTTCCGTCGCGCTCGGCTTGATCGCTTTGCCAATGAGCTCTAAAGTCGGTTGCGGCATTTGCGAGGCTTTGAGCGGCAGTCGCTCGGGCACGTGAGGCTGGGCGAGATCGCGCATAAAGCGCTTCACTATCCGATCTTCGAGCGAGTGAAAACTGATGACGGCCAACCGGCCGCCGGGATTCATCGCCTCGACGGTTTGCGGCAAAGCTAGCGACAATTCCTCAAGCTCCTGATTGAGGTAAATCCGTAAAGCTTGGAACGTGCGCGTCGCCGGGTCCTGCCCAGGCTCACGCGTCCGGACGGCCGCACCCACGATGCGGGCAAGCTGTGCTGTGGTGGCGATAGGTGCGCCGAGCCGAGCAGTAACAATCGCCTTTGCAATCGCGCCAGCAAACCGTTCTTCGCCATAGTCTTTGATCACTCCCTTTAATTCAGCTTCGCTTGCCCGGCCCAACCACTCGGCCGCGGTCTCTCCCTGCGTGCGGTCCATGCGCATGTCCAGCGGTGCATCCGCGCGAAAGCTGAAACCGCGCTCTGCCACATCGATCTGCGGCGACGACACCCCAAGATCGAGCAACACGCCATCTACCCGCTCTACCTTCAACGCTTCCAACACGCGACTCAACTCACCGAAGCGCGCGTGCCGAATCACAAATCTGGCATCGTCGATCGCCTGCGCGGATGCGATCGCGTCGGCATCGCGATCCAGCGCAATCAAGCGGCCACTCGCGCCCAGACGTCGCAAAATTTCGCGGCTATGGCCGCCCCGCCCGAAAGTGGCGTCGACGTACACGCCGCCGCTGCGTATCGCCAATCCATCAACCGCCTCCTCAAGGAGGACGGTTTTGTGTCCGTTCATGATCGAATTGGCTCCGCGCAGACTTTTATGAGCCGAACGTTCACCAGCTCACAGCGCAAGGCATCGCTTTGCTTTGTCCTTCGCCCTCCGCCGCTCCTCTATCGCGATCATCCTCGGCAACCCTGGTCATCCTTTTTTAAAGCGCGAAGTTGTCGGTACCGGGCGGCGGCGCCGTTCCGGCCGTATCCATCGCGGTTTTAAGCTTCCGCTCCCACTCCTCGACATCCCAGATTTCGAAATGGCTGCCCTGTCCGACCAGCATCACTTGCTTTTTCAGGTCGGCGAATTTGCGCAAAGAGGGGGAAACGAGAATGCGGCCGGAACCATCGAGTTCCAGCTCCTCGGCAAAACCAACCAGGAGGCGCTGCCACCAGCGGGCTTGCTCATTGAAACTTGAGAGTTGAGAGATTTTTGCGCCGATAGGCTCGAAGACCGGGCGCGAGTAAAGCAAAAGGCAACGATCCGGATGCGCCGTGAGTACGACGCCTCCGCCCGCTTGTAGCGCGTCGCGATGCTTGGTCGGAATGGCAATCCGCCCCTTTGCATCGAGACTTAGCTCGCTGGCCCCTTGAAACACCTTTCCCCCTCGTCAGGCGGGATGGGCCGGTTTAGCCACAATTTCCCACCAAAAACCACTTTCCACCACTTTAGAGGGGAAAAATTGGGGGGTCAAGGCCTTTGATGCATACTTTTTACTGTGAAACAATGACTTAGAAGCGATTTTGAGACCAAATTCGACGAAGCCATATCAATTATAATCAATTAGTTACATTTGCCTTCGAAAGTGCTTTGTTAGGATTGGTCGCTCCGAAAAAGGGCCATAAAAAAAGCGGCGGAACCAGCCGCCGCTTTCATTGAAGTAGGGGCCTTAAGCGTTTTGCGCCGTTTTGGTACGGTCCAGCACAGTCATGGCCGAGGACACGATACTGGCGATATCCGAAAGATTGCTCGGCACGATGAGTGTGTTGCCCTCCTTGGCCAGTTTGCCGAAGGCATCGATATACAGTTCCGCCACTTTCAGATTGGCGGCTTGCGCGCCGCCAGGAGCGCCGATCGCCTGCGCGATAGTCGAGACGGCAGCGGCCGTCGCATCGGCAATCAGGCGAATCGACGTCGCATCGCCTTGCGCCTTGTTGATGACGGCGGTTTTTTCGCCTTCGGACTTGAGAATGTCGGACTGCTTCGCGCCTTCGGCCAGATTGATTTCCTGCTGCTTCTCGCCTTCGGACTTGGCGATCACTGCGCGCTTCTCGCGCTCAGCGGTGATCTGCGCCTGCATAGAGCGCAAAATCGCCTCGGGCGGCGTGAGGTTTTTGATTTCGTAGCGCAATACTTTCACGCCCCATGAACGCCCGGCTTCGTCGAGCGAGGCAACGATCTGCCGATTCATGTCGTCGCGGCTTTCAAAGGTCTTGTCGAGCTCCATCTTGCCGATTTCGGAGCGAAGAGTCGTTTGCGCCAATTGCGTAATCGCCAACACATAGTTCTGCGAGCCGTAAGATGCCAAACGCGGATCGGTCACCTGGTAATACAGAATGCCGTCCACACCGAGTTGGGTATTGTCCTTGGTGATACACACCTGCTCCGGCACATCCAGCGGCACTTCCTTCAGCGAGTGCTTGTACGCAACGCGATAGATAAAGGGCACGATGATGTTCAGCCCCGGTTCCAATACGCCATTGAACTTGCCGAGTCTTTCGACCACCCAGGCGTCCTGTTGGGGCACGATGCACACGCCTTCAATGACGAAGACTGTGGCAAGAGCGATGATGAAAAACCACAAGGCGAAGGCTTGCGTCGCCTCCATCGAGTACACCACCCCCGAAAGGATCAGGGCGAGAATAATTTTAGGCAGCATGAAAGATTTTCCCCCGGTATAAGTTTTACTACTCGCCATCGCGCCGGGAGAGAGTCCCTCCTGGGCGCGTTGCTTTTGATGTTTGGCGGAAGCAAGCACTTCCGCCAGCATTTTTTGCAAGTCGGGTGGCTGTTGAGAGGCCCTGCGTGTCATGTCAAGTCGCCTCCAGCAGCTGTCTTGTGTTTGGAAATATGGAGCGTGCTACCTTCGACGCTAACGATATAAAACACTTCGCCCACTTCAGCGCCTTCGGTCGCGTGCACATGCGCATCCCAACTCGCACCCCGATACTTGACGCGGCCGACGGCGGCGTTGCGATCGATCCACCCCTCCCAAATCACCGGCTGATTTAAATCGATGGAGGGCATTGGCGGGCCCTGACGCGTGCGATTGTGATATTGCGCCCAAAGGACGCCCACAACCGCAACTGCGGATGCGCCGAGAGACTGCATGCCCACCGCAAAACCAAAGTAGGCGATCACCGCGCCGACCAATGCGGCGACCCCGAGAAAGAGCAAATAAAAAGTGCCGGTCGCCACTTCGGCGATCATCAAACCGATGCCGACGAGCAACCACAACAGTGAAGCATCCAAGATTGCGACCCTCCCCAGGTCAACGAATGCCGCTCGATCATACCTCATGCCGGACGCATATACCTGCCTGCAGAATTGCAGACAGCCCGCGCACTACTGCGCATGCTTTGCCATCAAGGACTTCACTGCCGGCGAAAGAAAAATACAATGCGGGAATCGCATAAAGGAGAATTCAATTGGACCTTGGAATGTGGACTTGGCCCGCCATTGCCTGCGGCGTCGGAATTCTGCTCATCCTGTTCGAATGGAATTTGGCGCGCAAGAAAAAAGGCGGGATAAGCTGGACGGATAAGCAACGAATGGCCGGCATCCTGAAAATTACGATCGGATTGGTCGCACTCGCAACGTTCATCGGGTATGTCTTGGAATAGGACAGCGCATACGGAATTAGAATGCGCTTCTTCGCATTCGAATGGCGCATCTATGCACTGGTTCTATCTTTTGCTCGCCGGCCTGCTCGAAATCGTCTGGGCCATCGGCCTCAAATACACCGAGGGCTTTACGCGCCCCATTGCAAGTGCCGTCACGCTCACAGCGATGGCATTTAGCGTCCTGTTCCTGGGCCTCGCACTCAAACATATTCCTGTAGGCACGGGTTATGCGATCTGGACCGGCATTGGTGCCGCCGGTACCGCCATACTCGGAATGTGGCTCTTCCAAGAGCCTGCGACTGCTCCGCGCTTCTTTTGTATTGGCTTGATCATTGCTGGCATTCTCGGCTTAAAACTTTTGTCGAACTCGGCCTGAAGCGATTGATGGTTACACAACCGAATGCGATGATCTCCTTATGACGACTGCAATTTCACGCGTGCGCATCCCCTTCGTTGAACATCTGGGGATCGAATTAATCGAGCAGAGCAAGGAGCGCGCGAGTGTCGTGCTGCATAAACGACCTGAGTTGCTCAATAGCTGGGGCTCCACCCATGGCGGCGTGATCATGACCATGCTGGACTATGTGATGAGCGCCGCCGTGCGCGGGTATTACGCCAACGACAACAGCGTACTCACAGTGGATTTGTCCTTGGGTTTCATGAACGCGAGCGTGAGCGATCGCATTCTCGCGGAAGGGAAAGTTCTGCATAGCGGAAAATCCACCGCCTTTTGCGAAGCTGAGGCGCGCGATGAAACGGGGAAACTTTTAGCCAAAGCACTCGGCACGTTCAAACTATTGCCGCCCGCTTCAGAAAAAAACAAGGCGCCTTAGCGCCCTGTTTTCGAGCCGCAACTTGCGGCACACGCAACAATCTACTTTTTGCCGCTGGCAAGCACGATCCGATCGGCACCGGGTTGCGGGGCGGTAACCAAACTGCGAATCTGAAACTTGCCGTCGTTTCTGAATAACCATGTCTCCAAATAGCGTACTTCGGATTTTCCGGCCAGCACCTCTTTAGTTGGTGCAGGGAACGCGCCAGCACGCTTGACGCTATCGATGGCCGTGCGCTCCAACGCTTTGAAGCCGTTCGAGCGATCCACGACTACCCGCGTCGGCCGCCCTTCGCGGTCCACGCTGATATCCAGCACGACAACCGATTTCAAAATCGGCGGCAGCTCGCCGTCAAAAGTCTTTCCGGTTTTATCCACGATGTGGCGGGCGGCCTGCGCCTTGTAGGCGTCGATTTTTGTCGCCGGCGTGAATCGCGCCAGCGGGCGGGTGGACGCCCCTTTTTCCTGGGTGCTTTCCGACGCGGCCGCTTGCGGCGCAGCGCCGTCCGGGGTCTCGACGCTCGTACAGGCCGTGAAACCCAAAAGCGACAACGCAACGGCGATACGCATCTTTCTCAATTTCATTCGCTCTCTCCTGCAAATTCGCGAAACCCAGGCTAGCATGCGGAAAAGCGGTGTCGGCTTAACGACGTGAAACCTATCACGCTGCTACCGCAAATTGACGAAAATCAGGACATTGGCATAAACGACGTGGACAAAACAGGACTGCCATGACAGTACTCGAATGGTTTGAACTCACTAGTTATTTGATCACCATTGTGGCTCTTCCGTTCGCAATCTGGGTGTTTTTGCGCGAGCAACAAAAGGAACGCGAGAACGAAGACGAGGAAGGGTGGCAGCAACTATCGGATGCGTATAACGATTTTCTCAAACTAGTGCTAACCAATCCGGATTTGAAATTACGCACGGAAATGCGCAATCCAGAATTGGACGACGAACAACGCGAACGCACACGCGTCATTTTCGAAATGCTCGTTTCCTTGTTCGAGCGTGCCTATATTCTGCTTTACGACGAGGAAGGCATGCCGGGCCGCAAAAGCCGGCGTTGGCATTCGTGGGAAGACTATATGCGCGAATGGTGCAGGCGCGGCGATTTCCGCGCCCAATTGCCCGATTTACTGCGCGGCGAAGACCCGTCTTTTGCCGCGTATATTCGGAATTTGGCTGACGAAGAAGGCGCGGCCACGCACTAGGTTTTTTTGCAGCTCGCGTATCCGGCCACATCGCCACCGCTGAGCGCGGCTTCGTCGCCGCTAAGGCTCAAGGTCGTGCGGCCGTTGCTGTAACGCGATCCTGTCGGGCCCTCAACCTGATTCAGTCGAAACTCACGCTCGGGGAAAATCACCATGATCGATTTTCCGCCTTCGTCGAAGCGCAGTCCCAACTGCTTACCGCCCTCGCATTGATATAGGGTCGCATCACGCGGAATGCGGGACTGCTCTTGGGGACCGCTCCACCAGTTCATGGCACCGCAGCCGGCAAGGGCTGTCACGATGCTTAGGATTCCGAATCTGTAGTTCATACGCGCGTTTTTCCGTTCGAGGGAGTGCACTGTCGCACGACGGGCGCGCCTATTCAAGTTCGACAAGCAGAGGCTGATGATCCGAAGCTCGGGTCCGCGCTTCCACTTCGACACGCCGAATGCGGGGCAACAGATCCTCGGTAGCGAAAATAAAGTCGCAGG
>DATEEW010000188.1:0-3169 GCA_035280965.1 Burkholderiales bacterium | reverse complement strand
CCCTTGGACTTGGACATTTTCTGGCCTTCGCTGTCGCGCACCAGGCCGGTCACATAGACCTCGCGGAAAGGCACTTTGCCGGTGATGTGCTTGGTCAACATGACCATGCGCGCGACCCAGAAGAAAATGATGTCGAAGCCGGTCACTAATACGGAGGAGGGCAGATACAGATCCAGCGCGGGATTGCTCTTCTCCGGATAGTCGGAGGTCCAATCCAGGGTGGAGAAGGGCCACAACGCCGAAGAGAACCAGGTGTCCAGCACGTCGTTGTCCTGCTTGAGCGCCTTGCCCCCCGCTTCTTTGCGCGCCTCCTCTTCGCTATGCGCGACATAAGCGCGGCCGTCTTCGTCGTACCAGGCCGGAATACGGTGTCCCCACCAGAGTTGACGCGAAATGCACCAATCCTGGATGTTGGTCAGCCATTGCGTATAAGTGGTGAGCCAGTTTTCCGGAACGAAGCGCACATCGGGATCGCCTTCTTCGGCATGGGTGGCTTCGAGGCCCGTGCGCGCCATCATGTCCATTTTCATGAACCACTGATCGCTCAGCATGGGCTCTACGATTTCATTCGTGCGTTCCGAGCGCGGCACCATCAGCTTGTGCGGCTTCACGCTTTCGAGCAAGCCCGCGCTTTCCAAATCCGCGAGCACGCGCTTGCGCGCCTCGAAGCGATCCAGACCTCGATAAGCCGCGGGCGCTTCATCGTTGAGCGTCGCTTGCAGCGTGAATATATTGATGGCGGGTAGCTTGTGGCGCTGCCCGATCTGCCAGTCGTTGAAATCGTGGGCGGGCGTGATTTTCACGCAGCCGGTGCCGAACTCGCGATCCACATACTCGTCGCCGATGATCGGGATACGCCTTCCGGTGAGCGGCAACTCCACTTCCGTGCCGATTAGATCTTTATAGCGTTCGTCTTCCGGATGCACCGCGACCGCGACGTCGCCCAGCATCGTTTCGGGCCGAGTGGTCGCAACAACGAGATGGCCGCGGCCGTCTGCGCGCGGATAACGCAAATGCCAGAGGCTGCCGTTTTCTTCTTCGGAATTTACTTCGAGGTCGGAAACTGCGGTACCCAGTTTCGGATCCCAGTTCACCAGGCGTTTGCCGCGGTAAATGAGGCCCTCGCGATACAACCGCACAAAAACTTCCGTTACCGTGCGCGATAAACCTTCGTCCATCGTGAAACGCTCCCGCGACCAATCGCAGGAGGCGCCCAGGCGGCGCATTTGGCGGGTTATGGTCGAGCCTGATTGCTCCTTCCATTCCCACACGCGTTCGATGAATTTTTCCCGGCCCAGATCGTGGCGCGATTGTTTTTGCGCCTCGAGTTGGCGTTCCACCACGATTTGGGTGGCGATACCGGCGTGGTCGGTGCCCGCCTGCCAAAGCGTATTCAGACCCATCATGCGGTGGTAACGCGTCAGCGCATCCATCAAGGTGTGCTGGAAGGCATGGCCCATATGCAGCGTGCCGGTCACATTGGGCGGCGGCAGCAGAATGCAATAAGCTTGCTTATTGGGTTCAAAACCGGCCGAGAAATAGTCGTTGTTCTCCCATAGGGGATACCAGTGTTTTTCGATGGTGTGCGGGTCGAAGCTTTTGGCCAGTTCCATGATGGGCTTAAATGAAAGCGCACGCGATTGCTATGAATGAGAACCAGGATGAGGCGCGCGAAGGAGGCGATTATATCGCGCGCTGCAGCCTCACAGCGCGACAAGAGGGGAAAGAACGAATGCGCGCATGGATTCGCGCCGCGATTGCCGTTTGGGCGCTTTGTGCTCTATCCACCGCGTCTACTGTCTACGCTGAAACGCGCATACGTGAAATTCAAGGCCGTGGTCACACTTCGCCCATGCTCGGAGCTAAGGTTCAAGCCGTCCCTGGTGTCATAACCGCAACGCGTGCGAACGGTTTCTTTATGCAAGACCCGGAGCCGGACGAGGATCTTGCGACCTCGGAAGCGCTATTCGTACTTTCGCGCGGCGAGGTCAAAGTGGGTGAGTGGGTGCTGGTGACCGGTCGCGTTGCCGAATATGTTCCGGGCGGCCCGAAGGCGGAAACCTATCTGACCCAAACCGAATTGATCGCGACATCCGTCAAAACACAGGGTAGCGATCATCCCTTGCCGCCGCCCATGCCCCTCGGTGTGGGCGGACGCGTGGTGCCTGAACGCATTTCGCCGAAATTAGACGATGGCGCTCAAGCCTTCGACCCACAAAGCAGTGCACTGGATTTTTACGAAAGCATGGAGGGCATGCGTGTACGCGTTCTCGACGCCATTGTAGTTGGGCCGACCAATGCCGGCGGCGAAGCGGTCATCGCGCCCGTCAGTCTGGCGAAGCGTTCTGCGCGCGGTACGTTAACCATCGGGGCGGAAAACTTTCATTCCGAGCGCATCATGCTCGATGATGTGTGGACACCCTTGCCCGTGGCTCGAGTGGGCGATCGACTCGGCGATGTGGAAGGTATTCTGACTTATGCCTTCGGTCACTATGTGCTGTATCCGACCACCATGCCGCTGCTTCAGGCGGGCCGCTTGGCGCCGGAGTTTGCGCGTGATCCAGGGACGGGCGAACTGAGCATCGCCTCTTTCAACGTCGAGAACCTCGATGCGCGCGATCCGCCCGGTAAGTTCGAACAGTTGGCACGGCAAATCGTGCAGCATTTGAAGTCGCCGGAGATTGTCGGTCTCCTGGAAGTGCAGGACGACAATGGCGCGATTGATAACGGCCAGGTGAGTGCGGATGAAACGCTGCAAAAGTTGGTAAACGTTGTCGCGACGCTGGGCGGGCCTCGCTATCACTGGCGTTCTGTAGATCCAATGAACAATGCCGACGGCGGTGAGCCGGGCGCCAACATCCGGCCGGTGTTGTTATTCGATCCTGCCCGCATCGAGGCGGTCGATCGTAATGCAGGCGGCGCCAATCTCCGTGTGCTCGAAATCGAATCCCAGGCGGCATTGAGCCGTAGCCCGGGTCGTGTTGCCCCTTGGCATCCGGCTTACGCTTTGAGCCGCAAGCCTCTGGCTGTGGAATTCCGTCATAGAGGCCGTCCGCTTTTTGTGTTCCTGAATCACTTCAATTCCAAGCGCGGCGATGAACCGCTCTTCGGTCGGCGGCAGCCTCCTTATCGCGACTCCGAAGCGCGGCGCGCGGAACAGGCGAGTGTT
>DATEEW010000187.1:0-5109 GCA_035280965.1 Burkholderiales bacterium | reverse complement strand
ACACACTGACTGTTTTGCTGGGTTCGGTCGCCGCGATTTCGCTGCTGGTCGGCGGGATCGGCGTGATGAACATCATGTTGGTCAGCGTGACCGAACGCACAAGGGAAATCGGCATACGCATGGCGACCGGCGCGCGCATGCGAAACATCTTGCAGCAGTTTTTGACCGAAGCGGTCGCTGTGTCCGGTATAGGGGGTGTCATTGGCGTAGGCATCGGATTGGTGGTCGCCGCCACGCTTCAACATTTCGGCACGCCGATTCGTTTTTCGTCCGAGCCGGTAGTTCTTGCGTTCGGGTGCGCATTTGCGACGGGCTTGATTTTCGGATACATGCCGGCGCGTAAAGCGGCACGGCTCGACCCGGTTGTCGCCCTGGCGGCGGAATGATATGAAAAAGAATTCAATTGTCCTATCGCTGATGTTGTTGCTGTTGGGTGCATGCTCGACTACCAGCGAAGTGCTACAGCCGCGCGTCGACATGCCCGGCGCATATCGAGAGACCTCTGCCTCGCAATCGACCTTGACGATGGAATGGTGGCAGGCTTTCGGTTCGGCGGAACTTGCAAATCTGATTGCCTTGTCCTTGCAGGAAAGCCCCGATCTTGCGATGGCGATGGAGCGGGTGCGTCAGGCCGAGGCACAAGTGCGCGTAGCCGGCGCTTCGCTCTTTCCTCAATTGGAGTTGGCTGGGGGAAGTTCCAGACGCGGAAGTCGAGAAAGTGGTGAAAGCAGCGAACGCAGTGATTCGACCGGCGCATCGTTGGAGGCGAGCTACGAAGTTGATCTATGGGGTTTGAACGCGGCGGATGTGCGCGGTGCCGACGCGCTGTTGCGCGCGACCGAATACGACCACGAGGCCATACGCCTCACGCTGCTCGCCGGCGTAGCCAACGCCTATTTTGAAGTGCTCTCTTTGCGCGATCGGCTTGCCGTCGCGCGACAAAATGTGTCCATCGCGGAGCGGGTACTCAACATCGTCGAGATTCGTTTTCGCAACGGCGTTGTTTCGTCGCTCGATGTGGCGCGTCAACGAACCACAGTGTTGAATCAGCGCGCCAATATTCCCGCCCTGGAAAGGCAAGAGCGGCAAACCTTGGCGGCCCTTGCGATTCTGATCGGCCGTCCGCCCCAAGCATTCGACGTTCAGGCGATGGATTTGAATCAGCTCGCTGCCCCCGTCGTTGCGCCGGGCTTGCCGCCGGAGCTTCTTACGCGTCGCCCCGATCTGGCTGCCGCCGAAGCCCAGTTGATCAGCGCCAATGCGAATCTCGCCGCCGCGCGTGCGGCACTACTGCCCAGCCTGCGCGTGAGCGCGTCCGGGGGAGGAGGAAGCGCGGAATTCTTGTCCCTCGCGTCACCGCATACCGCCACCTATGCAATTGCGGCTTCGGTGCTGCAAACGATTTTCGATGGCGGTCGTCTCCGCGCCGAAGTCGACGTCGCAAGCTCACGTGAACGCGAGTTGGTGGAAAGTTATCGCAAAGCAATTCTCTCGGCCCTGGCCGATGTAGAAAACGCCCTCGCGGCGACCTCGCGCACAGCGGAAGAAGAGGACTTGCAACGACAGGCCCGTGATCAAGCGAGCCGCGCGTTACGTCTTTCCGAAGTGCGATATCGCGAAGGCGCCGACGATCTACTATCCGTACTGGATGCGCAGCGCAGCCTCTTCCTGGCGCAAGAACAATTGGCGCTCGTGCAACTCTCTCGCTTACAAGCCTCGGTCAGCCTATTCAAGGCTTTAGGCGGCGGATGGCAAGCACCCACCGCCTACTCGGGCGGGCCCGCGATACCCAAGTCTTGACTTCAGTAATGATAACGATTATCGTTTGCGTCACCGTGACCGGGATCAAATCCGTATAAATCCATAAGGTATTGAAAGAATAGCTTTAAAGCCTTCCCGGTCCGATCTTATTCTCAAACGTAGCAAGCCAGTCAGCCCCTCCCCGGGCGTAGCCAGCTCGTTTTCAGGCTCAGGGAGAGGTAATGAAACGCGTCAAAAATATTTCGCCGCTGCGTGCGGCAATCACTGATTTATTTAAGTCGCCCGAGGCGCAACCAATCCGCTCCGTCGCGCGACGGGGAACGGGCTTTGTTCCCCTAGGCGCCGCACTCACTTGTTTGGCGTTCGCGTCCGGCCCTGTCTCGTCGCAAACGGTCGGTACCACCCTTCCGGAGGTACAAGTGAAAGGTCAGGCGGAAGGCGGAGAATATGCGGCCGGTACTTCCACTGTAGGCGCCAAGGTGCCGACGCCTATTCGCGATATACCGCAAGCCGTTACAGTCGTCCCGCGAGCGGTCATGGATGCGCAGGGAGCAAATACGCTGCAAGACGCTTTGCGCTATGTGCCCGGCATCACCTTTTCCGCTGGTGAAGGCGGCAATATCGGCGACAACATCAATTTGCGCGGCCAGAGCGCCCGGACAGACGTTTTCCTTGATGGCTTCCGCGATCGCAGTCAATACAGCCGTGACACTTTCTTTGTGGAATCGGTTGAAGTGCTGAAAGGGCCTTCCTCTCTCTTTTTCGGCCGCGGCTCCACCGGTGGCGTAATCAATCAGACGACTAAGCAAGCAAGTCTAGCCCCGAAGAACGAAGTTGGCGTAACCGTCGGAACGGAAGACTACTACCGTGCTACGGCGGATTTCAATCGCCCGCTGTCGGAGACCAGTGCCTTTCGCATCTCTACGCTCGCGCACACCAATGAATCGACGCGCGATGTTATCGAAGCGGAACGTTATGGCGTTGCGCCTTCGTTCAAATTCGGTATCGGCACGCCAACAGAAGTAACGCTTTCTTCGATGCATCAGCGCAATCGCGAAATTCCGGATTACGGTTTTGCCGTCACACCAAACGGCACCAAGCAAAATCCCGGTAAGCCGATGAGGGCCGATCACGACAATTTTTATGGCTATACCGACGACTACTTCGATCAGGACGTCGACGTGTTCACTGCTCGCGTCGAACATATTTTTTCGCCCACGTTGAAGTTGCGCAATCAAACTCAGTACAGCATGACCTCCGTGGATGCGCGCCCCACACGCGTGCAAAGCATCGATCCGTTTTTGAAGCGTCCGCTCGATCGTGAGGTCGATGACAACTCGCTATTCAATCAAACCGATCTCATCATCAAAGCGAACACGGGCTCAATCAAACACACATTTATCGCGGGTGTTGAGATAGGGCGCGAGGAATACGAACGCGATTCTTTTGGCTGGACGCCGCAAGATTTTCCAGGAACAGGAAGTATTGGTAATCCGGTGCACGAGTCACTGCCAGGAAGTGGCGCGAGACGGCTCGACGATCAAATCAGCGTCGACGCAACCACTTTCGCGGTTTATCTCAACGACAACATCGAATTCACCAAACAATGGAAACTGGCTGTTGGTCTGCGCTGGGACCGCTACGATGCCGAACAAAAAACGATAGACGTGGATGGTGACGGCGGCGGGCAGGACAAGTTTGGTCGCGTCGATAAAGATTTAAGCGGGCGCATCGGCTTGGTGTACCAGCCTACCGAAACGCAGTCCTACTACATCTCGTACGGCACCTCCTTCAATCCTTCCGCCGAAACGGTATCCATCGGTAACAACACCCTTGACGATGACGGCGAACCCTTGCCTCCCGAGAAAAACGAGAGCTACGAAATCGGCGCCAAGTGGGATTTTCTTAATGGCGACTTGTCGGTCACCACCGCGTTGTTCCGCATCGATAAGACCGATGCACGCACCGAAGATCCGATCACGGAGGAAGTGGAGTTGCAAGGGAGCACGCGAGTGGACGGCTTCGAGATCGGTTTTAGCGGGCGTATTACGCCCGCTTGGCAGGTCTTCGGCGGCTACACTTATTTGGATGGCGAGGTTCGGGATTTCTTCGACGGGGGAGAATCTTTCGACGGCAATCAGTTGCAAAACACGCCCGAACACAGCTTCTCTTTCTGGACCAGCTATTTCCTGACGCCGGAATGGGAGGTGGGCGGCGGTTTCGTATATTCGTCCGAACGGGTACTCAACAACGCCAATACGGCGGTCACCGATGGATATACCCGTTATGACGCCACCATCGCCTATCACCAGAAATCCTACGATATTCGTTTGAACGTGTTGAACCTGAGCGATGAGGAATACTTCGAAGTGGCGTCAAGCGGCCGGGCGGTGCCCGCAAAAGGTCGTACGGCGCTGGTCACAATGGCTTACCGTTTTTAAACCTGCAGCAATCGGCCCGTCGACGGATAGGCCGATTTTATTTTTACAGGAGCAGTCGTGCTGATTTCCGTTCCAGACGTACTAAGCAAAGAGCAGGTGCGGCAATGCCGCGAGCATTTGGATCGCGCGGAGTGGGTCGACGGGCGGACGACGGCGGGGTATCAGGGAGCGAAGGTCAAAAACAATCAGCAATTGCCCGAGGATTCGGAATCGGCCCGGAAACTGGGCGATTTCATTCTTTCGGCGCTTGAGCGCAATTCGCTTTTCATCAGTGCCGCGCTTCCCGCTCGCGTGTACCCACCCATGTTCAATCGTTATGCAGGCGGTCAGACCTTCGGGGCCCACATCGACAACGCGGTACGGTTGATACCAGGAACGGGGCTGAAGATTCGTACCGACGTGTCGGGCACTTTATTCTTGAGCGAACCCGCGGAGTACGAAGGCGGCGAGCTGGTCATCGAAGACACTTACGGCACGCAGGAAGTCAAACTGCCGGCCGGACATATGGTGCTTTATCCGGGTACGAGCCTGCATCGCGTCAATCCCGTAACAAGCGGTGTGCGAACGGCGTCTTTCTTCTGGGTGCAAAGCATGGTGCGCGAAGACAGCCGGCGCGCCCTGCTTTTCGATCTCGATACCGCGATTCAGCGCCTGAACAATTCGGCAGAGCCGGAATCGCAGGCCTTGCTTCAACTAACGGGCTGCTATCACAACCTATTACGCATGTGGGCCGAAACCTGAAATCTTGGTTGCTCACTCTTAAGCATTCATGCTGAAAATCGTATTGTTTCGCACGCACTGGTTGCTCGGCTTGATTGCCGGTTTCGTGCTTGCACTCGTTGGCGTAACCGGCGGTTTAATGTCCTTCGAGGACGAGTTGCTCGAAGCGTTCAACCCGCGCGTCATG
>DATEEW010000186.1:0-2317 GCA_035280965.1 Burkholderiales bacterium | reverse complement strand
TCCTGCCACCCGCAGGCCTAGCCCGACGCTTCGCGTTCGCTACCGCAGGATTGGCAGCGGGTGCGGTGCTTGTGGTTGCGATCGCGTCATGGTGGTTGATCAATCTCCAGCAGCAGCAAGCGCTGCAGCAATTGACAACCAAAGAAACGGAATTCCAGGCCTCGGCTGTCGCTAACGATCTGATCGCGTTATCCGCACGCATGTCTGAAGTGGCGAGCAGCACCATTCTCGCAACGGGCTTGGTCGACAGCGCCGGTCGGGAAACTTACCTCACGCCTTTTTTAGAAGGCATTCGGCAGATAAACGGCGTTCCGGTTCAACTGCTATTCACAGATTTCGCAGGTGAGGAAATCACGCGTAACAGCAACGCCCTGTTCAGCGACGAAGAATTGAAATGGTTGAAGGTTCAACTGGAGAAGGGACGCGCCGGTGCGGCGATCTTTGTCGACGCGCAAGGTCCGGCCTTGGTGGCAGTGGAACCGATGGTATATACCCGTACGAAATCACCCGAAGGGGGGGTGCTTTACAAAGTATTGATAGAAGATCTGCACGTGCGCGAGCCAATGCGCGTGGAGTGGGGTCCACGCGACAATGACGCAGAGGAGACTGCGAAGGCACTCGGCCCCGCCGTACCGGTGCCAGCTCCGTCCGTATTCGAGCCTTTACAATTTCGCGTGCGTGCTCCCGCGATCACACAGTCGATTTTCCCCATGTTGTCGCCACAATACCTGCCCATTCTCCTTATCTCGCTCGCGCTGTTCGTGATGGTCGTGCTCGCGGGCATGCGGCTGGCACATCTGCTGACGAGCGATTTGCAGCGCCTCGATGCTTTTTCAAAAAAATTCCGCAGCAGCGGACTCAGCACGGCGCGCGCGCCGGTAGAAGGTAGCGCCGAAGTCGCCAGCCTGGCCGCATCGATTAACGACATGCTCGATCGTTTGGATGCGCAACATTCTGCCTTGCTGAAGGAGCAGGAGAAACTTACCGAACTTGCAGATGCGCTGACGGCGGCGGATCGTCGCAAAGATGAATTCCTGGCCACGCTGGCGCATGAACTACGCAATCCGCTTGCTCCCATAAAAAACAGCGTCACCCTTCTGAAAATGAAATCGGTTGAGGATCCTCAGCTAGCCATCGCGCGGGATATTATCGACCGGCAACTCGATCAAATGTCGCGTTTGCTCGACGATCTGCTTGATGTCAGCCGTATCACCCGCAATAAACTCGAATTGCGCCCGCAACTAGTGGACCTCTCGCATGTGCTGAACATGGCGGTCGAAACCAGTCGCCCCTTCATCGACGCTTTCAGGCATGAATTGAAAGTCGAACTACCCCCTCAACCAGTGGCCCTCCAAGTCGATCCGGTTCGGTTGGCACAAGTTTTCGCAAACCTTCTGAACAACTCCGCCAAATACACGCCCATGGGCGGAACAATCCTCGTACGCGCAGACGTCGAAGGCGAGCAGGTGCGCGTTTCGGTGAAAGATAACGGGATGGGTATTCGACCCGAGCATTTGCCGCACATTTTCGAAATGTTCATGCAATCCGGCGCGTCACTACGCCAGGGAGAAAGCGGACTGGGTATCGGTTTATCGCTGGTGCGCGGACTCGTTGAAATGCACGGCGGCTATGTGACCGCGCATAGCGAAGGCCAAGGGCGCGGCAGCGAGTTCGTAGTGCATCTGACTCTTGCACAACCGGCGGCGGAACGGCGCGGACAAGTACCAGTAGAGTCCTCCCTTCCCCGCAGCGTTCGCCGCATCGTGGTCGCTGACGACAATCGCGACGCAGCAGACAGTCTCGAACAAATCCTAAAGATGTGGGGACACGAGGTGCGCACCGCTTACGACGGTGTCGAAGCGCTCGAGCTTGTAAAACATTTTCGTCCCGACGTTGCCTTGCTCGATATCGGCATGCCTAATCTCAACGGTTACGAGGTCGCGCGTCATATTCGGGAAGAGTGCTGGGGCGGGGATGTCGTATTCATCGCGCTCACCGGCTGGGGGCAGCAAGCCGACAAAGCAAAGGCGCGCGACGCGGGCTTCGACCACCATTTGGTCAAACCAGCGGATCCGGAGGAGCTATCTAAACTATTGCAACGACTGTCCACGCCCGAACCCGAGTCTTAAACGCGCGCGAGGAAACCGGCGATGACTTCGTTGACAATGTCCGGATGTGTAACGGGGCCCATATGCCCTAGGCCTTCGAATTCCACCACTTCAAGTTGCGGCAATGCACCGGTCAATAAGCGCGCAACACCTTTCGCCGGCTCGCGCGTTTCTTTGCCCATCATGTAAAGCACCGGAACATTCAGTGT
>DATEEW010000185.1:0-2489 GCA_035280965.1 Burkholderiales bacterium | reverse complement strand
TACAATCTCATCGGGCCGGGCAAGCCCCTGGATACGGAGCGCTTCTTCGTCATCGGCGTCAATAACCTCGGCGGCTGTTTCGGATCCACCGGACCGGCAAGCATCAATCTGCTAAGCGGCAAACCCTATGGTTCGAGTTTTCCCGTCGTAACAGTGGAAGATTGGGTCCAGGCCCAGGCGCGGCTCGCGGACCATCTGGGGATCAAGCGGTTCGCCGCGGTGATCGGCGGCAGCCTTGGCGGCATGCAAGCGCTGCAATGGGCCATCTCTTTTCCCGATCGCATCGCGCATTCCCTGGTCATCGCGGCCGCACCTAAGCTGTCGGCACAGAACATCGCGTTCAACGAAGTGGCGCGTCAGGCGATTACGACCGATTCCGATTTTCACGGCGGCAACTACTATGAACACGGAGTAATTCCCAAACGGGGTCTACGCGTCGCTCGCATGATCGGCCACATTACTTATTTATCGGACGATGCGATGATGGAAAAATTCGGCCGCGTGCTGCGCGCCGGAAAACTCGGTTTCCATTTCGATGTGGATTTTGAAATCGAATCCTACTTACGCTATCAGGCAGATAAGTTCTCTTCTTATTTCGACGCCAACACCTATCTGTTGATTACGCGCGCGCTAGACTATTTCGACCCCGCGCACGACTTCGACGGCAACTTGTCCGCCGCTTTTTCTTCGAGCGGGACACGTTTCTTTGTCGCCTCATTCACTTCGGATTGGCGCTTTAGTCCGGCGCGCTCGCGCGAAATCGTGAAGGCCCTGCTCGATAACCGGCTCGACGTCAGTTATGCGGAGATCGACGCCCCCCACGGCCACGATGCTTTTTTGATGGACGATCCGCGCTATCACGCGCTAGTGCGCAGCTATTTCGATCAAATTGCCGGAAGAGTGGGCGCAATCAAGCAGTCGGTCGACGCGCAAGCCCCTGCGACATCGGCCGCGCTTCCCGCCCTCCACGGAGGTTTCGCCGCATGAGTACCGTGATGTTCGACGGCCGCGCCGACTATCAAACCATCGCCGACTGGATCAAGCCCGATACCAGCGTGCTTGATCTGGGTTGCGGCGATGGGATGCTGTTACGCCATCTGCGCCACACGCGACGCGTGCGCGGTTACGGTATCGAAATCAACGACGCCAATGTGCTCGCCTGCGTTCGCAACGATGTCAACATCATTCAGGGCAATCTGGAACGCGGCCTGTCGGGCTTCGATGCCGGATCTTTCGACTACGTGATTTTGTCGCAGACTTTGCAAGCGATGAAAAACACCGAAAACATTTTGTTGGAAATGCTGCGCGTGGGACGCGAAGCGGTGGTGACTTTTCCCAACTTCGGCTATTGGCGCGCGCGTTGGCAATTGGTCTTCGGCGGACAC
The DNA here is from genome assembly GCA_035280965.1 of Burkholderiales bacterium. GTDB lineage: Bacteria > Pseudomonadota > Gammaproteobacteria > Burkholderiales > SG8-39 > DATEEW01. The sequence continues at coordinate 1,104 of DATEEW010000185.1, read as the reverse complement.
ATGCCGGTATCGCCGGAGTTACCCTACGAGTGGTACGACACGCCGAACGTGCATCTATGCACGCTTCGAGACTTCGAAGACTTCTGCGCTGATCATGCCATCCGCATTGTGCAACGGCGCGTACTGACCGATAACCGTACGGTCCGCTACCTGCCCAACTTGCGCGGCAGCCTCGCTGTTTATCGTTGTACGGCGAGCTAAGGAAGCTCTGATTAAGGTTTTTTGATGAGCGGTGTCGCCGGCTCGAATCGTGTAACGCGTTGTTTTATTTTGTCCTCGCTCGTGCAGCTGCGCGCACTCGCGATCATTCTCTGCATTTATTCAGACATTCCCTAAGCGGCGCGATTCGCTATTCGCCGTTTTTGCCCGCGGTACCAATCGATACATCGGCCAAGCCAGACCGCATCATGAGCCAGAAGAGGATGACTCCTGGCAACGCGATGAGGGTCGTCAGCAGATAGAAATTCACGTAACCGATCCCCTCGATCATCGCGCCGACAGTGGTGCCGGTGATCACGCGTCCCGCAATGCTTGCCAGTGCCGATAACAAAGCATATTGGCTCGCGGTGAAACGCAAATTGCATAAAGCGGACAAGTAAGCGACGACGGTGACGCCGCCAATGCCGCTGGCGAAGTTTTCGAATCCGATCGCCGCCGCCATACCGAGATTGCTGTGTCCCGCCGTCGCCAGCGCGGCAAAGCTGAGGTTCGATAAGGCCATGAGCACCAGACTAATGAGTACCGACCGTTTCATTCCCAAGCGGCTGTAAAGGATGCCGCCTACGAAAACGCCGACCAGCAGCGCGACAAAACCGATACCGATATCGTAAAAAGCCACTTCGTCATTGGTGAAGCCCAGATCCTGAAACAGCAAGCGCAGCGTCAGATTGGCCAGCGTGTCGCCAATTTTATGAATGAGGACGAATAGCAGCACGACAAGAGCGCCTTGGCGTTTCAGGAATTCAACCAGAGGGCTGAAGTACTCGATAAGAATTTCCCGCAAGCCGTGCGCGATTGCGGAGTCGCGATGCCGGGCGGGTTCGCCCATAAACACCCCTACGAGCATGGCGGGCAAGGCGAAGGCCGCGCAGGCGGCATAGGCCG
>DATEEW010000184.1:0-2508 GCA_035280965.1 Burkholderiales bacterium | reverse complement strand
GGATCGGGCGGACGCGGTTGCCACACGGTCCGGTCTGTACTGCCCGGAACAAATTCTTCGATCATGCCGCGATGGCTGATATAGATCTCGGTACTGCGCCCGTCGGCCGTGCGCTCCAGGCGCGTGCGGTATTTGTCGCGCTCGCCGGTGGACCACAATTGATCAAGTACCTTGCCCAGCACGTTCCGAATCGGGTCGTCGGCGATCTTCGCTCTGTTCTCCGCCCAATCGGTTTCCATCACGCCTACATCGGGCATTTCGAGTTTGAGCAGGAAGCCGTTCTCCATCCAAAATTCTTTGACGGCGGCCCAGACTTTATCCGGCGATTCGTCCACCACCAGCCAGCGCTCGCCGCCCGCGCGTTGCATGCGCACCTTTTCCGCATAGGGCAACACATCGTTGCTCGAACTCGCGTTCGCGGGCCGATTGCCACGCTCCGCGTTATAGGAAGAGAAAGTCGCGCTGCCGCTCGGAGTGCCGCCATCCGGGATGGCATAACGATCGTCTTTGCCCGGCCGCGTCAGATCGGGCGGGACCTCAAGCGTCGGCAGCTTGCCCGCCGATTTATATTCGATTTTGTTTTCCGGCAGGATATCGTTAAAGCTGCTGCAAGCAGTCAGTAAGGAGATGGCAAGCACCCCGAGCGCGTAATTCAACTTCATCAAGCACGTCCTTCTACAAGGCGCAGACCGTTGGTGGTTTGAATGCCAGCTTCGCGCATAGCTTCCTTAATGGTTTCGTGGCAAGACGCCGAGAGCGGCGTCAGAGGTAAACGAATGCCGCCTTCGATCAAGCCCATTTGCGCCACCGCCCATTTCACCGGAATGGGGTTCGCTTCCACGAATAGGCGCTGATGCAAGAGCAGCAGTTTGTTGTTGATTTCGCGCGCGCGATGCAGGTCCCCGGCGAAAGCGGCCATACACATTTCGTGCATCAATCGCGGCGCCACATTGTTGGTGACGGAAATGACGCCATGACAGCCCAGCAGCATGAGTGCAAGGCCGCTGGCGTCGTCACCGCTGTAGATCGCAAAATCGGACGGGGCGCGACGCAACAGATCGGAGCCCCTTTCGATATTGCCGGTGGCGTCCTTGAGCCCGACGATATTTGGAATCTGTGCCAAGCGCAGAACGGTGTCGTTGGCGATATCGGCGACGGTGCGGCCCGGCACGTTATACAGAATGTTCGGTATATCGACCGCTTCGGCGATGGCTTTGTAGTGGCGGAAGAGGCCTTCTTGCGTCGGTTTGTTGTAATAGGGCGCGACGGAGAGACAAGCATCCGCGCCGGCTTTTTTTGCGGACTCGGTCAATTCAACGGCTTCGGCCGTCGAGTTGGCGCCCGTTCCGGCGATGATGGGGATACGGCCGCCCGAGTGATCCACCGCCACCCGAATCAATTCCTTATGCTCGTCGAAATCGACCGTGGGCGATTCGCCGGAGGTTCCGACCACGACAATACCGTCCGTCCCTTCGGCGATGTGCCAGTCGATCAAGGCCTTGAAGCGCACAAAGTCCAGCCCTCCATCTTCGAACATAGGGGTGACGATGGCGACCAGGCTACCTTTGATCATGATTAAACAGGGCTCTCGTGGAAATTTATGGGATTTTAGCAGCATACGGGTAGGAAAGCCCCTGGCCGCCCAAGCTCAGATGGAGAGGTCGGCCGCACGCCCTCGTCGGGCGCAAATACGCTGAATGACGGCCCGGTTTTCCAGAATCCCCTGTTCGAACGCGCGCACTTCCAACTTCTCCGCGACCACTTCCAATAGCTCGCCCGGCCTCAGAAGGAAATTCGGATTGGAAGGTTTGCCGTAGGCTTCGTTTCCCGTCATGAAGGTTTCGTAAACCAAGCGGCCGCCTTCGTCTACAGCTTCTATTATTTCCCCGAGTAGCGGCCGATACAGATAGTTGGTGACGACCACCGCGTCAAAGCGGCGCCCTTTCAGAGGCCAGGCTCCATCCTCTATGTCGGCGCATAAAACCTCGATGCCCGCGATGCCTTGCAAGGTGGCGAGCGCTTCGGCATCCCGATCCAATGCCAGCACGTGATGGCCCTGGGAGGCGAGATAACGCGCGTGTCGGCCGTGACCGCAAGCCAAGTCCAGCACGGAGGCGCCGCCAGGCAAGTCGGCGGCCCAACGCGTAACCCAAGCGGAAGGATCAAGGTTTCGATGATTCATCGATATTAAAAAGAGGAATTCGGTTGTTGGAGAAATTCGATTTCTTCCGGAGTGGAGGCTCGCCTGAGGATGACATTCCGGTGTGGAAAACGCCCAAAGCGTTCGATCACCGCGCGATGACGATGTGCGTAATCGATAGCGACCTTGCTTTGCGAATCGCCGCCCAATTGTTCGAATAAGCGCATGGATTCGTTTTGCATGCCCAGATCCTCCGCATGCTCGAAAGGCAGATATACGAAATGTCGCTGTACGGGCACCAAGTCCCTATCCCAGCCTTGAGCGACGACGCTTCGCGCAACCGCCAACGCCTGCGGATCGGCTGCGAA
>DATEEW010000183.1:0-10988 GCA_035280965.1 Burkholderiales bacterium | reverse complement strand
CTCCTGACGATTTATGCGAACGGGCGCCGTCTTATGTGCGCGCCATCGCTGCCTATCAGCCGGGTAAGCCGATCACCGAACTCGCGCGTGAACTGAATCTCGATCCGGCGAGCATTGTGAAACTCGCATCGAACGAGAATCCGCTCGGCATGTCGCCCAAAGTGCGCGCAGCGGTCGAAGCGGCGTTGCCGGAGTTGCATCGGTACCCCGACAATTTCGAATTGCTGCAAGCGGTGGCCAAGCGCGTCGATCGATCGATTGAAAGCGTGGTGCTCGGCAACGGTTCCAACGATTTGCTCGAAATGGTCGCCGCCGCATTTCTGGCGCCCGGTCGCTCCGCTGTCTTCTCGCAGCATGCGTTCGCGGTCTATCCGCTTGCGACCCAGGCGCGCGGGGCGCGCAGCATTGTCGTGCCCGCGAAAAACTGGGGCCACGATTTGAATGCGATGCGAAATGCGATAGCGGACGATACGCATGTCGTGTTCATCGCGAACCCGAACAATCCGACTGGGACCTTCCTGCGAGCAGATGAACTCGCCGAGTTCCTCGAGAAGGTACCTGCGCACATCATCGTGGTGCTCGACGAGGCTTATAACGAGTATCTGCCGGCAGCCTTGAATTACGACAGCCGCAAATGGTTGGCCGCGCACCCCAATCTGGTGATCACTCGCACCTTTTCTAAAGCCTATGGCTTGGCGGGACTGCGCGTAGGCTATGCGCTTTGCGATGCGCAGGTTGCCGATTTGCTCAATCGCGTGCGCCAACCTTTCAACGTCAACAATCTCGCGTTGGTCGCCGCGATCGCGGCCTTGGATGATCAAGACTTCGTGCGCGAAAGCCATGCGCTCAATGAAGCGGGGATGGCTCAACTGACGCGAGGCTTTCAAGCGCTGGGTTTGAATTGGATTTCTTCGGCCGGCAATTTCGTCGCTGTGGAAATTCCGCGCGTCGACGGCGTGAGTCAAGCGGCCGCCGTATATCAAAAGCTGTTGCACCTGGGCGTCATCGTGCGTCCGGTGGGCGCTTATGCCATGCCGGATCATTTGCGCGTGACTATTGGTCGTGCCGAAGAAAATGCGCGCTTCCTGCAGGCGTTCGCGGTGGCATTGGGACGCGCCTGATGCCCTTAAAAAAACTGACCATCGTTGGTGTCGGTTTAATCGGCGGATCCTTCGCCCTGGCGCTGAGGGCGGCCGGCGCGGTACGTCATATCGTCGGTGTGGGACGCAGCCGTGAAAACCTGGAACTCGCACTGGCTCGCGGGGTCATCGACGAAATCGAGTCGGATGTAGCAGTGGCGGTTCGAGATGCGGATATCGTATTTGTCGCGACACCGGTAGGAAGCATGCAGGCGGTGTTTGCGAATATCGCGCCTCATTTGAGCGCGGCCACATTGCTGACGGACGGCGGCAGTACGAAACAGAGTGTGATCGGAGCGGCGCGGGCAGGGCTGGGGGCGCGTATTGCGCAATTCGTGCCCTCGCATCCCGTTGCGGGTTCCGAACAAAGTGGCGCGAAGGCGGCAAGTAGCGAGCTCTATCGCGGTCGCGAAGTGATCCTGACCCCGATTGCGGAGAACCGGCCGGCGGATGTGGTGCGCGTACGTACGTTGTGGCAACAATGCGGCGCGCGTGTGAGTGAAATGACTCCCGAAGCGCACGACAGCATGCTCGCGGCGGTGAGCCATTTGCCGCATTTCATTTCCTTTGCTTATATGCAAGGAATCGCCGCGCATCCGGAGAGCAAAGAATTATTGCGGCATGCGGGCGGTGGTTTTCGCGATTTCACACGACTGGCAGCCAGTCATCCACAAATGTGGGCCGATATCTGTTTGGCCAATCGTGATGCGATGTTGGGTGAATTGGAGCGTTTCGAAAGCGCCAGCGCGTCCTTGCGCGCATTGATCGCGGCGGGTGATAGCGTTGCGTTGGAACGGCATTTCGCCGACGCCCGGCAACTGCGGCAACAATGGGACAAAGGCTCGGGACTGCAAGCGCCCGAAGGCGAATAAATGTCGCTCGCGTATCTCGATCTCGCGCCTGTGCACAAACTGCAAGGCAGCGTGCGGCTCCCCGGTTCCAAAAGCATTTCCAATCGCACGCTCCTCCTCGCCGCGCTTGCTCAAGGGTCGACCGAAGTCAAAGGGCTGCTCGAATCCGACGATACGGCGCGAATGCTCGACGCCTTGCACGCCCTCGGAATCGATTGGACGCGTCACGGACGCAGCGATGACTATCGCGTCGAAGGTGTGGCAGGGCAGATTGCGGTCAAACGCGCCGACCTATTCCTTGGCAACGCCGGCACCGCGTTTCGTCCTTTGACGGCGGCACTTGCGCTTGCGGGAGGGCATTACCGGCTTTCAGGCGTGCCACGCATGCACGAGCGGCCCATTGGCGATCTGGTCGACGCCTTGCGTCAATTGGGCGCTGCGATCACTTACCTCGGAAACGAGAGTTTTCCCCCCTTGGAGATCGCGCCTGCGCAATTGCGCGACGAAGGTCACGTTTCCATCCGAGGGAATGTATCGAGCCAATTCCTGACCGCGTTATTGATGGCCGCGCCACTCACCGGACGCAAATTGCGAATCGAAGTGGTGGGCGAATTGATTTCCAAACCCTATATCGAAATCACGCTTAATTTGATGGCTCGTTTTGGTGTTGAAGCTCGGCGCGAAGGCTGGAGCGCTTTTGAAATCGACGCTGGAAAGGCTTATCGCAGCCCGGGCGTGATCCATGTGGAAGGGGACGCGTCTTCCGCTTCTTATTTCCTCGCGGCAGGAGCTATCGCCGGTGGTCCGGTGCGGGTCGAAGGCGTAGGACAAGACAGCATTCAGGGCGATATTCGTTTCGCCGAATTGGTGGAACGCATGGGCGGTCGTATCACTTACGGCGACAACTGGATTGAAGCCTCGTCCGGCGGCGGTAAGCTGAAAGCGCTTGACGCAGATTTGAATCACATTCCGGATGCGGCCATGACGGCAGCGGTGATGGCGCTCTATGCCGACGGGCCGAGCACGCTGCGAAATATCGCGAGCTGGCGCGTGAAAGAAACCGACCGCATCGCCGCCATGGCGACGGAACTGCGCAAAGTCGGTGCGACGGTCGAAGAGGGGGCAGACTTCTTGCGTGTCATTCCGCCTATTCAACTGCAAAGCGCCGCGATCGACACCTATGACGATCACCGCATGGCCATGTGCTTTTCGCTGGTCGCCCTGAGCGGCGTGCCAGTACGCATTAACGATCCGGCTTGCGTGAACAAAACCTTTCCTGAATATTTCGCGGCTTTCGAAAGCCTGGCGCAACGTTAATGGCATCTGTTCCGATTATCGCCATCGACGGCCCCTCCGCCTCGGGCAAAGGCACCGTAGCCCAGTTGGTGGCATCCAGTCTGGGTTTCCACTATCTGGACAGCGGCGCGCTTTACCGTCTGGTGGCGCTGGCGGCGTTGCAAAGCGACGCGGACCCGGAAAGCCAAGCCGCAATGGCCGAATTGGCTGCCGACCTGGACGTGCGATTCGAAAATGGCAAGATTTTTTTGTCGGGGCAGCCGGTCCCCGAAATGATCCGGTCTGAGGAATGCGGCATTACCGCCTCCAAAATCGCGGCCTATCCAGGGGTGCGTACCGCCCTCTTGGACCGCCAACGACGCTTTCGCAACCCTCCCGGCCTGGTGGCGGATGGGCGTGATATGGGCTCGGTGGTCTTTCCGGACGCGGAACTCAAAGTTTTTCTCACTGCCAGCGTCGAAATCCGGGCCGAACGCCGATATAAACAGTTGATGGAAAAAGGAATCACTGCTAGCATCCGCACTCTTTCGCAAGACCTGCGTGAGCGCGATGCCCGCGATGCCGCGAGACCCGTGGCGCCGCTGATGCAATTGCCCGATGCGCGTTTGCTCGATACCAGCGAAATGAATATCGAGCAGGCTGTGCAGCAGGTGCTAAGTTGGTATGGCGAACTCGCTTCTACGCGCTGAGTCCATATCTTGAGCGAAAGAAAGGCGGCACGTGGTCCCAAGCCCGTGCTTCGTGCAACCAACCCCGCCGGCTTTTGAGTAAATGAGTTGGCGGATTTGAAAATCCTTTAGGTCACTTCTCTATGTCTACCCCTTCCACCGCAGTCGCATCCGCTTCGCCCGAAAGTTTTGCCGCCCTCTTCGAAGAGAGCTTGAGCCTCAAAGAAATGCGGATCGGCGAAGTCATTACTGCGGAAGTCGTCCGCATGGACCAGAATTTCGTAGTGGTAAACGCCGGATTGAAATCCGAGTCCTTTATCCCCGTTGAAGAATTCCGCAATGACCGCGGCGAAGTCGAAGCCAATATCGGCGACTTCGTCAGCGTCGCCATCGAAGCCCTCGAAGACGGCTATGGCGAAACCCGCCTCTCGCGCGATAAGGCCAAGCGCCTCGCGGCTTGGCTGGATCTGGAAAAAGCACTCGAAGAGCAAGCCATCGTCGAAGGCATGATCACCGGCAAAGTCAAGGGCGGTCTGACCGTCATGATCAATGGCATTCGCGCCTTCCTGCCCGGTTCGCTGGTCGATCTGCGTCCGGTCAAGGACACCACGCCTTATGAAGGCAAGGCGATGGACTTCAAAGTCATCAAACTGGACCGCAAACGCAACAACGTGGTCGTATCCCGCCGTGCCGTGCTGGAACAAACCCAGGGTGCAGAGCGCGAACAACTCCTGCAAACCCTGCAGGAAGGCACGATCGTCAAAGGTATTGTCAAGAACATCACCGACTACGGCGCGTTCGTGGACCTGGGCGGCATCGACGGTCTGCTGCACATCACCGACCTCGCATGGCGTCGCGTGAAGCACCCGACCGAAGTGCTGGCCGTGGGCGATGAAGTCACCGCCAAAGTGCTGCGTTTCGATCAAGAGAAAAACCGCGTCTCGCTGGGCATGAAACAGTTGGGCGAAGATCCGTGGGTCGGTCTGTCCCGTCGTTATCCGACCGGCACCCGTCTGTTCGGCAAGGTCACGAACCTCACCGACTACGGCGCGTTCGTGGAAGTGGAGCAGGGCATCGAAGGTCTGGTGCATGTTTCCGAAATGGATTGGACCAACAAGAACGTTCATCCTTCCAAAGTCGTGCAACTGGGCGACGAAGTCGAAGTGATGATTCTGGAAATCGACGAAGACCGTCGCCGTATCTCCCTGGGCATGAAACAGTGCCTGGCCAATCCCTGGGACGAATTCGCGCAAAACCATCGCAAGAACGACAAAGTTCGCGGTCAGATCAAATCGATTACCGACTTCGGTATTTTCATCGGCCTGCCCGGCGGCATCGACGGCCTGGTGCATCTGTCCGACCTGTCGTGGTCGCTGCCCGGCGAAGAGGCCGTGCGCAACTACAAGAAGGGCGACGAGCTGGAAGCCATGGTGTTGTCCATCGATGTCGAGCGCGAGCGCATTTCGCTGGGCATCAAACAGTTGGAAGGCGATCCGTTCAACAACTTTGTTGCCACGCATGACAAAGGCGCGATGGTCAAAGGCACTGTGAAGAGCATCGACGCCAAGGGCGCGGTGATCGAACTGGCCGGCGAAATCGAAGCCTATCTGCGCGCTTCCGAAATCACTCGCGATCGCGTCGAAGATGCGCGTACGCTGCTGAAAGAAGGCGATACCGTCAATGCGATGATCATCAATATCGACCGGAAAAACCGTTCGATCAACTTGTCGATCAAAGCAAAAGACGTATCTGAAGAAGGCGATGCGATGGCCAAGCTGCAAAGCGATTCCGCAGCCAGCAGCGGTAGCACCAATCTTGGTGCGCTGCTGAAAGCCAAGCTCGATAACAAAAACGCGCAGCAGTAAGCGTCGCAAGGGGAGAGGCGCGCATGACCAAGTCGGAGCTGATCGCGCGGCTAGCCGCGCGCTATCCGCAGCTGGTAGCAAAAGATGCCGAATACGCGGTGAAGATGATTCTCGACGCCATGACCGAAAGTCTGGTGAGCGGAGAGCGCATCGAAATTCGCGGCTTTGGCAGCTTCGGTCTCAATCATCGCCCCGCGCGAGTGGGTCGCAATCCGAAATCCGGCGAGAAAGTGCATGTGCCGGAGAAATTTGTCCCGCACTTCAAGGCGGGCAAGGAATTGCGCGAGCGCGTGGACGGTCGCGAGAACGACGGGGCCAGCCCTGAAGCGGAGTGAAGTCGAGGCAAAGCGGCGCGTGAGCGCCGCTTTGCTTTTCATCGCGCATTCCTGCGCATTCACGATTTCCCGAGGTTGACGTATGGCGCTGCTTCGCTTTCTTTCCTTGTTGGCTTGGACGCTGATATTCATCCTGCTGCTTTTGTTCGCGATCAAGAATGCAGAGTTTGTAGACCTGCATTTCTATTTCGATCAACACTGGCAGGCGCCTTTGATCGTTGTGGTGCTGGCCGCTTTTGCCGGAGGGACCCTGTTTGGTTTTCTGGCATGCCTTCCACCTCTCATCAGGCAGCGCCGCGAAATCATGGGCCTCAGAAAAGAAATCCGCATTCGCGATAAAGCCGGCATCGGTGCGCCCCCGCGAGATCTGGGGCCGACGCCGAGCGAAACGCCGCCGTTGGTGTAAAACCGGCACATGCATACAAACGCGATGCGAACGTCCTCTTCGTTTAAGTTTATTGATGAAAATTCCTCAAGTGCAGCCGACTTTGGCTTCGCTTTCGTTTGTCAGCGCCCCTCCGGCTGCGCCGGCGTTCGATCATCCGTCTCACCGGTTGGATTATTTAAGGCGCTCGTTTCGTGATTGAGTTCGATTTATGGTGGCTCCTTATCTGCCCGCTATTTTTCGGCATGGGCTGGCTCGCGGCGCGTATCGATATCAAGCATCTGCTGCTTGAATCGAGCGCGCTGCCGCGTTCCTATTTCAAGGGTCTCAATTTCCTGCTCAACGAGCAGCCGGACAAGGCTATCGAGGCGTTCATCGAAGTGGTGAAATCCGACTCGGAGACTGTCGAGCTCCACTTCGCGCTCGGCAGCTTGTTCCGCCGGCGCGGCGAAACCGAACGCGCCATCCGCATGCATCAGAGCCTGCTCGATCGTCCGGGCCTGGCCGAAGAGCAGCGCGTGCAAGCGCTATTCGAACTGGGTCAGGATTACCTGAAGGCCGGCCTTCTCGATCGCGCCGAGGATAGTTTCGCGAAATTGAGAGAGGGGCCGCATCGCGCCGAGGCGCTCGACAATCTCCTGGCGATTTATCAGCAGGAAAAAGAGTGGGGTAAGGCGGTCGACGCGGCCAAGCTGTTGGAAAAAGACTCCGGTCAATCGCTGCAAAAAGAAATCGCAAATTTCTATTGCGAACTGGCGATGACGGTAAAAGGCGACGAGGTGCAGACCTATTTGGAGCAGGCGATCGCCGCAAATCGCAAATGCGTTCGCGCGAGTCTTTTGCTCGGCGACCACGCGGCCGAGGCGGGGCGGAACTTGGAAGCAATTGAATATTGGGCGCGCGTCGAGCAGCAGAATCCCGACTACCTGGCATTGGTGGCGCATCGGCTACTCAAAAGTTATCAGGCTGTCGGCCGTATCGAAGAAGGTTGGGCACGGATGCGCGGATACCTCGCAAACTACCCTTCTCTGGATTTGCTCGATGTCGTCTTCCAACTCACGTTGGACGATGAAGGCCCCGAGGCAGCCTATAAGCTGGTGCGCGCCGAATTGAAGCGCAATCCCACGTTGCTGGGGCTGGACAAGCTGATCGAGGCGCAGATATTGGCAGCGCCGGTTGAACGCCGCACAGACCTGGAAATGGTCAAAAACCTTGTCCACACGCACACGCGCAAGCTGGCGCGTTATCGTTGCGAGAGCTGCGGCTTCAAAGCACGACAGTTTTATTGGCAATGCCCGGCGTGCCTGGGATGGGAGACTTATCCGCCGCGTCGGACCGAAGAATTCGATTTAGTGCCTTGAAAACGATAAAGCATCGCGGCCGAGCCGGCTCGGCATCGCGTTTGCCATAGAGGTTTGCCTCGATTTGATTTAGGAGATTTGTTTTGAAGATCACCATTATCGGCACCGGTTATGTTGGCCTGGTTTCCGGCGCCTGCCTGGCGGAGGTCGGCAACGACGTACTCTGCCTCGATTTGGATAAACGAAAAATCGATATTCTGGAATCGGGAGGCATTCCGATTCATGAGCCCGGTCTGTTGGAAATGGTGCAACGGAACCGCGCCGCGGGGCGTTTGCATTTCACCACCGACGTGGAAAAAGGCGTTGCCTGGGGCCAGGTCCAATTCATCGCTGTAGGTACGCCGCCCGATGAGGATGGTTCTGCGGATTTGAAACATGTAGTGGCCGCGGCGCGCAACATCGGCCGTTACATGAACGAATACAAAGTGGTTGTGGACAAGTCCACGGTGCCCGTCGGTACCGCCGATGCGGTGCGCGCCGCAATCGGCGAAGAGCTCGCCAAGCGAGGTTCGAAGACGCCTTATGCGGTGGTTTCCAACCCGGAGTTTCTAAAAGAGGGCGCTGCCGTCGAAGACTTTATGCGTCCGGATCGCATTGTGGTGGGTGCCGAAGACGAAGAAGCGGCCCGCATTATGCGGACCCTCTACGCACCGTTCCAGCGCAATCACGAGCGTCTGATCCTCATGGATGTGCGCTCGGCCGAACTGACGAAATACGCCGCCAATGCGATGCTGGCGACCCGTATTTCCTTTATGAACGAAATGGCGAACCTCGCCGAACTACTGGGTGCCGATATAGAAAGCGTACGGCGCGGGATCGGCTCGGACCCTCGTATCGGCTGGCATTTTCTTTACCCCGGCGTGGGTTATGGTGGCTCCTGCTTTCCGAAGGACGTGAAAGCCGTGATCAAAACCGCGTCGGACGCAGGGCTCGATCTCGAAGTGCTGGGTGCCGTGGAACGCGTCAACGAAACCCAAAAAGGCGTCATCGTGCAGAAGGTGGTGAAGCGCTTCGGCGAGGATTTGAAAGGCCGCCGGTTCGCGGTCTGGGGACTGGCCTTCAAACCGAATACCGACGATATGCGGGAAGCGCCGGCGCTCGTTATCGTGGGCGAACTCATCAAGCGCGGTGCAACCATTTCCGCATACGACCCGGTGGCGATGGACGAAGCCAAACGTGCGCTCGGCAATGAGCCGAAATTGCACTATGCGGAATCGCTCATGGGTGCGATCGAGGGTGCCGATGCGCTGCTGATCGTCACGGAATGGAAAGAGTTTCGCAGTCCCGACTTCGATGGATTGAAGACGAAACTGAAACAGCCGGTGATTTTCGACGGCCGCAATCTTTACGACCCGGTCGAAGTTCGCGCGAAAGGCTTCGAATACTTCCCCATTGGACGCAAGTGAGGGACGCAAATGAGGGCCGTAAGTAAGGGCCGCAAGTAAGACGCAAACAAATAAGAGAGAATAGGGGTCCGGGCGTTCGCGTCCGGACCCCCGTTTATATATGAGTGCCTGTAAATGAACGCAGTCCTCAAACTGCCCGATTTCAAGCGCGCCCGCATTCTGGTGGTGGGCGACGTGATGCTGGATCGTTACTGGTTCGGCGATGTCAGCCGCATTTCACCCGAAGCCCCGGTCCCGGTGGTGCGCGTGGAGCGCACCGAAGAGCGCCCCGGAGGCGCGGCAAACGTCGCCCGCAACGCGGCGGCGCTGGGTGCCCAAGCCTCGCTGTTATCGGTAGTTGGGGCAGACGATGCCGGCGCCAGCATCCGCAAATTATCCGAGTCCGAAGGCATACAAACTAATCTGCACATCGATTCCGCGCTTGCCACAACGGTGAAGCTGCGGGTTATCGGTCGTCAGCAACAACTGCTTCGTATCGATTTCGAAACGACGCCCAGTCACGAAATCCTGGCGGCGAAACTGGAAGATTTCCAGCGTTCGCTGGATTCTTGCGACGTGGTGGTGTTGTCCGATTACGGCAAGGGTGGATTGACCCATATCGAACAAATGATCGGTTTGGCGCGCAAGAGGGGAAAAATCGTGCTCGTCGATCCCAAGGGCGATGATTACTCGCGTTACAAAGGCGCGACGGCAGTCACACCGAATCGCGCCGAGTTACGCGAAGTGGTGGGGCGCTGGAAAGATGAGGCAGATCTCGTTCAGCGCGCGCAGAACCTGCGTGCGAACCTCGATTTGGAGGCGTTGCTCCTTACGCGGAGCGAGGAAGGAATGAGCCTTTTCGAGGCGGGCGGCGTCTTGCACGAGCCGACCAAGGCGCGCGAAGTCTACGATGTCAGCGGCGCGGGCGACACGGTAATCGCCACGCTGGCTGTCATGCTCGGTAGCGGGGCGTCGATGGCGGATGCCGTTCGCATCGCCAATCATGCCGCCGGTATTGTCGTCGCCAAATTGGGCACGGCGGTCGTTCACCCCGAGGAACTGCTGGCCGATCTGCAAAGCTAGATCAAATGCCCCGTATTCGGGTCTCCGCTAGAATCCTACTATGAGCACTTATTATCTTGTCACCGGCGCCGCGGGTTTCATCGGCTCCAATCTGGTCCGCGCCCTGAATCAGCGCGGCTTGAACAACATCATCGCGGTGGACAATCTCACTCGCGCCGACAAATTCAAGAATCTGGTCGATTGTGAAATCGCCGACTACCTCGATAAACGGGAATTCCTCGACGCTTTGCAAGGCGGTGCCTTTGAAGGCGTGCTGGAAGCGGTGCTGCATCAAGGCGCCTGCTCCGACACGATGGAGACGGACGGGCGCTACATGCTGGATAACAATTATCGTTATTCGCTGGCCTTGCTCGATTTCTGTCAGGACGAGGAGATTCCGTTCCTTTACGCGTCTTCAGCCTCCGTTTACGGCGGCGGCAAGACTTTCCGCGAATCGCGCGAGTTCGAAGCGCCGCTCAATGTCTACGGATATTCGAAATTTCTATTCGATCAGGTCGTTCGGCAACGCCTCCCTGATGCGCGTACGCAAATCGCAGGCTTTCGTTATTTCAATGTCTACGGACCGAATGAGGCCCATAAAACGCGCATGGCTTCGGTGGCTTGGCATTTCTTCAACCAAT
>DATEEW010000182.1:0-2899 GCA_035280965.1 Burkholderiales bacterium | reverse complement strand
TTCCCGCCGCCTTTGCGGCCCCATTGCGGATCGTTCAATGACATGACTATGCGATGCTCGAAGATTGAGTGTTTTGGATTGTGCTAGGGGAATCCGGATCCGTTGCATCGCCGTTTGTTGCTGCCCCGGGCAACCGGGCGGCGGCGACTTCGACGAGCGCCTGGCGTAAAAATTCAAGACCTTGGCCCGTTCTAGCGCTCAAACGAACGCGCGCGATCTTAGCATACTCGTCGCGGTCCTCGCCGGGTTCCAGCCCGCTGAGGTCTATCTTGTTCCAGACCAGAATTTGCGGGATATCCTGCGCGCCGATGTCTTGCAGCACTTTGTTCACTTGCGCGATTTGTGCATCCCGCACGGCGCTGGAGGAATCCACGACATGCAGCAACAGATCGGCATGCACCGTCTCTTCCAAGGTCGCGCGGAAGGCCGCGACCAGCGTCGTCGGCAATTCCCGAATGAAACCTACGGTATCGGAGATGGTGATATTGCCCACCTCGGGCAGATAAAGCCTGCGGGTGGTGGTGTCCAGCGTGGCGAAGAGTTTGTCGGCGGCATAGGCCCCCGCATGGGTTAGCGCATTGAATAGCGTCGACTTGCCCGCGTTCGTATAGCCCACCAACGACACCGATAGCACTTTTCCGCGCATTCGGGCGCGCCGTTGCACATCACGTTGGCGTTGCAGCTTTTGTAATTGGGCTTTTAGATTTTTGACGCGATCGCCCAACAATCGACGGTCGGTTTCCAACTGCGTTTCGCCCGGACCGCGCAGACCGATACCGCCTTTTTGGCGCTCCAAGTGGCTCCAGCCGCGGACCAACCGCGTCGCCAGATGCTCCAGTTGTGCCAATTCGACTTGCACCTTGCCCTCGTGGCTTTTCGCGCGCTGGGCAAAAATGTCCAGAATTAGACTGGTGCGATCGATGACGCGGCAGTCGAGCTCGCGCTCCAGGTTGCGCTGCTGTGCGGGCGACAGTTCGTGATTGAAAATGACCAGGTCGGCTTCCATCTCCTCGCGCAGCTTGGCGATCTCCTGCACCTTACCGGAGCCGGCATAGAGAGCCGAATCGGGCCGCGACCGCTTACCTTCCACCATACCGAGCACTTGGAGCCCTGCCCCACTTACGAGCAGATCGAGTTCGGATTTACTTTCGGCATAGTCGATGGCGCCAAAATCCAA
Source organism: Burkholderiales bacterium (assembly GCA_035280965.1). GTDB lineage: Bacteria > Pseudomonadota > Gammaproteobacteria > Burkholderiales > SG8-39 > DATEEW01. The sequence continues at coordinate 1,722 of DATEEW010000182.1, read as the reverse complement.
AGCCACGAGCAAAGCTTTGGTGGGCGCACCGGTATGCGAAACGGCGGGCGGACGCTCAAACATCCTGCAGGCCGGCGCCGGCGGGCATGGAAGCGAGTCGGGGGAACACGAGCGGTCTCATCGGTCCGCAGACCGGAGGCGTAGAAAAACGGAACGGCAAGACCTGCGTTTCCTTAACTTTCGGCGTCGAAATTCAGGCTGACCGGGCGGGCCGGAACAACGGTGGAAATGGCGTGTTTGTACACCATTTGCGTCACAGTGTTTTTCAACAGCACGACATACTGGTCGAAAGATTCGACCTGACCTTGAAGCTTGATCCCGTTAACTAAATAAATCGAGACCGGGATGTGTTCCTTGCGCAGCGTGTTGAGGAACGGGTCTTGTAGCAGTTGCCCTTTATTGCTCATGGTTGCTCCGGAAGCTGTTGTTATTTAGGTTCCTACTCTAATTCATTTCGGGAGTCGGTGCTATCGACCGCCCCTGCGCTTCTCACTTCGGTCCGCATAAGGATTGCGCGACGTGCGAAACTCCACACGCAGCGGCGTCCCGACGAGCCCGAAGGTCTTACGAAATACTGTTTCCAGATAACGCCTATAAGTATCCGGCACATGATCCAAAGCGGTGCCGTGAATCACGATTATCGGCGGATTGTTGCCCCCTTGATGCGCATAACGCAGTTTCGGTCTCGACATTCCCGCACGCGGCGGCGCTTGCTTGGCTACCGCCGCAATCAGCGCCCGCGTCAAACGCGGTGTCGGCAACTTAGCCATCGCAGCCTGGTAGGCTTCATCGACTGAAGCAAGTAGCGCACCCAGCCCGCTGCCTTCGAGTGCCGAAATGTAATGCGTTCGTGCGAAGGAAAGGAATGCGAGTTTGCGACTCAATTGCGCCCTGATCTGTTCGCGCGGATAGTCTTCCAAGCCATCCCACTTGTTTACCGCAACCACCAGAGCGCGTCCGCGCTCGACAATGAAGCCGGCCAGGTGCGCATCCTGGTCCGAAATTTCGGCATGCGCATCGAGTACGAGAATCACGACATTCGCTACGTCAATGGCCTGCAAGGTTTTGATGACGGAGAACTTCTCCACCGCTTCAAACACCTTGCCCCTCCGCCGCACGCCGGCGGTGTCGATCAATACATAAGGTTTACCCTTGCTTTCGAAGGGTACGTGAATGCTATCGCGCGTGGTGCCCGGCTGATCGAAAGCAATCAGACGCTCCTCACCGATCAGACTATTGATTAGCGTGGATTTGCCGGCATTTGGACGGCCGATTACCGCGATATGCGGAACATCGGGCAACGGTTCCAACGGTTCTTCCGCCTGCGGCAGTGCGGCCAAGACATCATCAACGAGACCGCGCACGCCATCGCCATGCGCGGCGGATAAGGGATGCGGATCGCCCAAAGCCAATTCGTGGAATTCGGCGGTGACCATGGGGGCATTCATGCCTTCGGTCTTATTCACTGCCAGCCACACTCGCGCGGACACGCGGCGCAACACTTCGGCAATACGCTTGTCCTGCGGCGTCAGGCCGTCGCGGCCATCAACCAGAAAAATTACAGCGTCGGCTTCCGCCAATGCGGTTTCGGTCTGCTTTGCCATTTCGCGAAGAATGCCGTCCTTCGCGACCGGTTCCAGACCACCTGTGTCAACGACCAGATAGGGGCGATCGCCCATTCGCCCTTCACCGTAATGCCGATCACGCGTGAGGCCCGGCATG
>DATEEW010000181.1:0-8289 GCA_035280965.1 Burkholderiales bacterium | reverse complement strand
TTGGAGATCGACGATGGATCGATATCGATATGCACGATCTTGCGTGGAACTTGCCCGAAGTGCGACGGGTTGCCGATCACGCGATCGTCGAAGCGTGAGCCGATCGCGATCAATACGTCGCAATGCTGCATGGCCATATTTGCTTCATAGGTGCCGTGCATGCCCAGCATGCAGAGGAATTGGCGATCAGTCGCCGGATACGCGCCCAAACCCATAAGCGTATTCGTGCACGGGTAGCCAAGCAGCCTGACCAGCTTGGTCAATTGCTCCGATGCATGCGAAAGAATGACGCCGCCTCCCGCGTACACATAGGGACGCTTCGCTTCCAGAATAAGCTGGGCCGCTTTTTTGATCTGTCCGGGATGGCCTTTAACCACCGGGTCGTAGGAGCGCATTTCCACCGACTTCGGATATTCGAAGGGATAGACGTGCGTCGAAATATCCTTGGGGATATCGACCAGCACCGGACCGGGACGGCCTGTCGTGGCGATATGGAATGCTTTCTTGATGGTCGGCGCGATATCGGCGACGTTCTTCACCAGGAAGTTGTGCTTTACGCAGGGACGCGTGATGCCCACGGTGTCGACTTCCTGGAAGGCATCGAGGCCGATTGCATGCGAAGGCACCTGCCCGCTGATGATCACCATCGGGATCGAATCGAGATAGGCGGTGGCGATGCCGGTGACGGCGTTCGTCAGGCCAGGGCCGGAAGTCACCAGCGCGACGCCGACCTTGTTGCTGGCGCGCGAATAGCCATCCGCAGCGTGCGTAGCACCCTGCTCATGGCGAACCAGTACGTGCTTCACCGCGTCCTGCTTGAACAACGCATCGTAAATGAACAGCACCGCGCCGCCGGGATAGCCGAATACGTATTCGACGCCCTCAGCCTCAAGGCATTTGATAACAATGTCGGCGCCGCTTAAAACGGGGCCTTGCGGTTCTTTGCCGGTGCTCATGGAGATCGCCTAGTGTCTATGCGTTTCAAAGTCTATGCGTTTCAAAGTCGCCCTCGACGGGCATCGCTAAGTGCGTTGAATTCTTAGCGAAAACCGAGAACAGTAAAGGTTGCGCCCGGTTTGGTCAAGCTTCGGCCGCCACTGCGCGATATCGATGCGACGACTGGCTTTCCAGAGGGTGGCGCAGGGTCTGCACGAAGCTTAGACGCCTGAAATATTTCACGCTTTGTTAAGATCGGGGCGGCTTTATACGAAAGAACCCAAGCTGGCCTCCCGACTCGAACTCTCGGACTTCCTCGCACAAGTGGAGCGCCGCGCCTACAAGCAGGCGCTATTTGGCGTGCGTAACGAGGAGTCGGCGCTGGATCTGGTGCAGGATGCGATGCTCCGCCTGGCCGAGAAATATGGCGCCCGGCCCGCAGCTGAATTACCCCTTCTATTTCAGCGCATTCTGCAAAATGCCATTCGCGACTGGTACCGACGGCAAAAGGTCCGCTCCACTTGGACGATATTGTTGTCCTCCCTACGCCCCAGCGACGACGATTCGGACCCGCTCGATACATTTCCCACGGAAAGCGGGGAACAAACCCCGTTGGACGAGGCCGAACGAGCACAAGTCCTTGTTATGATTGAAAGCGAAATCCAGAAGTTGCCACTCCGTCAACGCCAGGCTTTTCTGCTGCGTTACTGGGAAGAGTTGGATGTTGCGGAAACCGCTGCTGCGATGGGATGTTCGGAAGGCAGCGTGAAAACGCATTGCTCGCGTGCCACGCACACGCTCGCCGCTGCACTCAAGGCTAAAGGCATTGAGCCATGAAAGACGAAGTCAAAGTCGCACAACGTTTGATCGAAGAATTGGATCGGGGTCTGGATCTTCCGGAGCCCGTTTTGACACGCCTGTATGCCGGCCGCCAACGTGCCTTGGACCGTCTGCGTGTGGCGCCTCAGACCGCGCCCGGAACGAAATGGCACGATGGCGTATGGCTTTCGCGTATGCTCGCGAGCCTGGCGCTGGTGGTGGCAATCGCAATTTCCTTTGCCGGCAACGAATGGATGGAAGCGCGCTTGCAAGCGCAGCAACAATCCGCGGAATTGGCGGAAATCGACGCTGCAATGCTCAGCAGCGAACTTCCTTTGGAAGCGTATCTGGACCGGGATTTCTACGCATGGCTGCACGCCTCGCAAGAATAATCGTCGCGCTTGCCCTTCTTTTTCCTGCAGTCCTCACCGCCGCCCCGCCTGCGCCGGAATGGCGCCAACTCAATGAAGAACAGCGCGAAATTCTGGCGCCGCTGAAAAACGAATGGGCCGGGTTCGACGACCCGCGCAAGCGCAAATGGCTGGAAATCGCCGAGCGCTATCCCAACATGTCCTTGTACGACCAATGGAAGCTCAAACAGCGAATGCAGGAATGGGCCAAATTAACGCCACAGCAGCGCGAAGAAGCCCGCGAACGCTACAAGGAGTTCGAACAACTGCCCCCCGAACGTAAGGAAACGGTGCGTCAGCAATATGAAACCAAGCAAATGAGTAACCCACCCGCAACCGCTCCCGTCACGAATAAATAAAGCATGTCCGAATCCGCAGCGGCTGCGGAACCTCTGCTTGCCGTCTATCCCTCTCTATGGCGCCGTCTGGCCGCCATGCTTTATGAAGCGCTGCTTGTCGCTGCCCTGCTCATGGTTGCCGGCTTCATCGTCGGGGGCGCAACGCACAAACTGACCGGCTGGGAATTGTCGGCCTTTAGACTTTATCTGCTCGTCGTTTTAGGCGCGTATTTCATCTGGTGTTGGCGGCGTGGCGGGACGCTGGCGATGAAGGCCTGGAAGTTACGCTTGGTGCGACCGAACGGTGAACGGATCAGCATGCGGCAGGCGTTTTTGCGCTTCGTCTATGCCGCGCTGTTTTTAGGATTGGCCGTCGTCGGACTGATGCTCATGCGTCAGCACGCGCGCGAGTGGAGCACCTGGGCGCTCGTCGTTCCCGGTGTTCTCGCCGTACTGTGGGCCGTATTCGATCAAAACAAGCAGGCGCTTTACGATCGCCTCGCAGGCACGCGATTGGTCTTACTTAGGCCGGTGAAGCGTGACGAAGCGCTATGAAGCGCTGAGGAATGACTGATTAAGTGCGAGGATGATCGCGAGTGCGCGCAGCTGTACGAGCGAGGACAAAGTAAAACAACGCCTTGGACGCATTAAGCCGGGCGACGTGATTCATGAATAAACCTTAATCAGAGCCCCCTAGCGCCGTTCTACCCACCACATCATGCCGACAGCGGCGCATAGGAATATGGCGCTAGGCAATACCGCGCTGGCAAAGGGCGGCCAGCCGTCCAACGTGCCCAAATGCGAAAACAGGGCATTCAGCAAATGAAACAACACGCCGAGCATGATGCCGGCAAACAGTTTCACGCCCACGCCACCCGAGCGCACCATCACGTAGGCGAAAGGCAAGGCCAAACCCATCATCACCAATGCGGCGAAGGGATAGACCGCTTTTTTCCACAACGCGATGTCGTAGCGATCGGTGCGTTGCTGGTTTTTGCGCAAATGCTCCGCGTATTGATACAAACCCCAGGCGGTCATTTTCTCCGGCTTGACCAGTAGAACCGAAAGCATGTCGGGTGTCAGCACGGTTTGCCAGTTCATCTTGGCCAGGCGATCGACAACCGCACCCGCATCGCTGAAGCGAGTACGCAGCACCTCCTCGAGTTCCCACTCGTTGTTTTCCAAAAAATGACCCGTCTTCGCTTCGCTGATCGCAAGTAAACGCATGTCGCGATCGAACTCGTAAATTTTCACGCCCCGCAAGGTACTGTCCGGAAGCACTTCGCCAATGTTCACAAAGCGCTGATCGGCGCGCACCCACAATCCGGATTTCAATTCTTGAGAGACGTTGGCTCCCGTGCGCTCCAGACGCCATCTTTGCGCCGTTTTTTCGGCGACGGGCGCAACCAGCTCGCCGAGCAAAATCGCAAAGACTACGAAAACCGCGCCGATACGGGCGAGCGTCCCTGCGGCACGCCAAGGCGATAGCCCCGATACACGCAGAACGGTGTATTCCGAGTTATTGGCCAGAATCGCTAGCACGATCATCGTGCCTACCAACACCGCAATCGGAAACAGATCGTATAAATGGCCCGGCATGCTGAGCGCCACAAACAGAAAGGCCTGCGGCAGAGTGTAGGTACCTTTGCCCAGATCGCCCAGTTCGTTGATCAAATCGAAGAAGGAGAACAGAGCGACGAACGCGAGGGCCACAAAGGCGGTGGCCTTGTAAATTTCGCGACCGATATAACGAGTAACTGTAATCATCGCCAGCGGAGATAAGCAAAGCCCTGGGTGCTACGCCAGATGAAAAGAAAGACGACTAAAGCGAAGGCCGCCGCATGTACCGACCACCAACCCATTTGGAAGGTCACCTTGCCTTGGCTCACCCATGCCTGCACGACGCCAATCAAATTGCTGTACAGCATGTAGGCAAAGACGGCGAAAAGCAGGTTCATGGAACGGCTGGCGCGCGGATTGACAAAAGCCAGTGGAATAGCGAGCAAAGCAAGGTTCAGCGCAACAAAAGGCAATCCGATGCGCCACATCAATTCGCCGCGCAAACGCCGATCACTCGATCGCAGCAAATCCTGTGTGGACATGCTTTTACTCGAACTCGCGCTGGCATGACCCTCGCCCTGCTGAATGCGGGCCAGATAACGCTCGAATTCAGTGACGCTATATTCAGGCGTCCCCGGCACGCCTTCGTAACGCCGCCCATTCAACAGCACCGCGAAACGGTCGCCGTTAGACGCCGTTTCCATATAGCCTTCGTTGCTGACGACCACACCCTGCTTGCCGTGCTGCTTGCTCGCGATAAAGACATTGCGAACGCGCCCCTCCTCTCCATCCACGCCTTCGACAAAAAATACGCGTTCCGCATTCGCCGATTCGCGGAACACCCCCGGCGCGATGCGCGAAATTTCGTCGCGGTTCTCCAATTGCTTGCGGTACACCTCGGCATTGCTATTCGCCCACGGCGACAAAAATAGCGCCGTGAGGGTGATAAGCAGAACGAAGGGCGCCGCGAAGACCAGTACGGGACGCACCAAGGCCGTCAGCGCCAAACCGGACGAGGCCCACACCACCATTTCTGAGTCGCGGTAGGCGCGCGAGACCGCCATCAGCACTGCTACGAACAGCGTAAGGGCCAGCAAAATCGGCAAATAGTTGATGGCGGTGAAGCCGATCAGTGCAAAAACCGCGTCAGTGGGAATCTGCCCGCCTGCGGCGCGGCCCAGCATCCGCACCAGTTGGCTGGTCACGACAATGGCAAACAATGCGGAAAAGACCGCAAAGGCGTAATTGCCGAATTCACGCAACAAGGAGCGTTGGAATATGACCAAGGGGTGGCGGATCTGAAAAATACGCGGCTTGCGCTAGGCCCGCGCGATTTTGCATAGCCCTCTCATTACGGGGATAATCTGCCGCGTTCGAGCGGCGCTTGCCGTCAGCGGCCTGCGATGCCCTGCATCGCCTCACAATGAACGGAGTTCGCATTGGAATTTAGCACGAAAGTTCTGGCGCCGGAGAAGCTCAGCAGCCCGGCATTGGTGGTCGGCGTCTACGAAGGCGCCAAGCTCACGGGCACCGCGCTCGCCGTCGACAAAGCCGCCAAAGGCTTGATTGCAAGCCTGCTAAAAAACCGCGATTTCGAAGCGAAGATGGGGGCCACGCGCACGCTGTACAAACCGGCTGGTCTCGCATGCGAACGCCTCTTGCTCGTGGGCTTGGGCAAGAAAGATGGATTTGGTCCGCGTGCGTATCGCGAGAGCGTGCGGGCAGCGACGAATGCGTTGAAGGAAACCGGTGCGGTCGAAGCCCATTTCTTTTTTGTCGAACTGCCGGTGCGAGGTTGCGATTTGCGCTGGAGCGCGCGTCAAACGGTGCTGGCGGCCAGCGAAGCGCTCTATCGTTTCGACGAATTCAAAAGCAAAGCGACGCCTGCAACCGGCCTGAAAAAAATTACCCTGGCTTTGGACGACAAGAGCGTGCTGAGTGCGATCTCTGAAGGCATTGCGGAAGGTCAGGCCATCGCCAATGGCATGGCGTTGACCAAAAACCTGGGCAATCGTCCGAGCAATTTTTGCACGCCCACCCACCTTGCCGAACAAGCCACCGCGCTTGCGCGCGAATTCAAATTCGCAGTCGAAGTGCTCGAGCGCAAGGATATGGAAAAACTCGGCATGGGCGCGCTGCTCGCTGTGGCGAAAGGCTCGCACGAACCGCCGAAATTCATCGTGCTGCGCTATAACGGCGGCACCAAGAAAGACAAGCCGATTGTGCTGGTCGGCAAAGGCGTGACTTTCGATACCGGCGGTATTTCGATCAAGCCGTCCGCCGAAATGGACGAAATGAAGTTCGATATGTGCGGCGCCGCCAGCGTGTTGGGTACCTTCCGCGCCATCGCCGAACTCAAACCCAAACTCAACATCGTCGGTTTAATCGCGGCAACGGAAAACATGCCGGGCGGCAACGCAACCAAGCCGGGCGACATCGTCAAAAGCCTATCCGGCCAGACCATTGAAATTTTGAACACCGATGCCGAAGGTCGTCTGATTCTTTGCGATGCATTGAGCTATGCCGAACGCTTCGAACCTGCTGCGGTGATCGACATCGCGACCCTTACGGGTGCTTGCGTCATCGCATTGGGCCATGTTGCCACCGGCGCATTTTCGAACAACGAAGCATTGGTGCAGTCGCTGCTTGAAGCCGGCCGCGAAGCCTGGGATCGCGCTTGGCATATGCCGCTGTGGGAGGAGTACCAGGAACAAATCCGCAGCCCTTTCGCTGACATGGCGAATATCGGTGGACGCCCGGGCGGATCGATTACAGCTGCGTGCTTCCTGTCGCGCTACGCGGAAAAATACGCCTGGGCGCATCTGGATATTGCCGGCACGGCGTGGGTATCGGGTAAGAACAAGGGCGCGACCGGCCGTCCGGTGCCGCTGCTGGTGACCTATCTTCTGCATCAAGCGCAACTGGCGTGACCCGCATCGATTTCTATCACGAAGCGGACGATCGACTGGCAGTCGCCTGCCGTCTGGTCGCCAAAGCCGTGCAACAAAAAATGCGCGTGCTCATTTACGCGCCGGATGAAGCGCGCGCACAAGCCATCGACCAGATGTTGTGGACCACGCCGCAAATCGGTTTTCTGCCGCATTGCACGACCGATCATAAGCTCGCGACTGAAACGCCCGTGCTCATCAGTCGCGATGCGGAGGCACAACCGCATGACGACGTGCTGCTGAATCTCGCTGACGATTGGGCGCCCAACTTCGCGCGGTTCCAGCGCGTATTGGAGATCGTCGGTCGCGATGATGAGGACAAACAGCAAGCGCGCGCGCGCTTCAAGTTCTACAAAGATCGAGGCTATCCGATTCAGACTCATAACCTGGCGGAAATAAAAAACTGATATGGCAGACGAAGCGGAAGAAATCCTGAAAAAAGCCGAAGCGCTGTTGGCCAAGCATCGCGGCAGTCGGGCGGATATCGAGCCGCCTGCGGATTTCCCCACGCTCACGGAAGTCATCGAAGCTTCGCCGGAGAACAACGGGCATGCCGGCACCGCACTGTTCAACGAAGACGAGTTGGAGTCTTTCGAGCGCGAATTGCGGCAGGAAATTCTGCAGTTGATCCGCGCCGAATTGGAACGTTTAATCGAAGCGCGCCTGCATCCGCGCATCGAATCCAAAGTCGCCGAAATCATGACGCGCGCGCGCATCGAATTGGAAGTGGAAGTGCGCCGTTCGGTACGCGAAGCGGTCACCCAAGTAATCGATGACGAAATTCTGCGACTGAAGAGTTCCTGAGTCGACTGCCCGTCAAGGCTTCAGACGCAACAAGACCGGGTCGTGATCGCTGGCCCGCATTTCAGCCGGAAATTCCGCATTGACGTGCACGATGTCGTATTCGCTATGCGCTCGCAATGCGTCGCTCACATAGATGTGGTCAAGCGCCTGCGCATTGCCTTCGTGGATGTAGGTGTACCGCTCCATTAGCGGCAAGCTTTCGGTCAGATTGCGTAAACCGGCTTCATTCAACGACCGCAAACTCTGGGCGAACTCGAAATCGTTGAAATCACCCAGCGCGACAATCCTCGCTCCAGGGTCCACCGCAAACAACGCCTGTACGAATTCGGCCAGAACACTCGCCTGTTCCGCGCGCCGCGCTTCGGAGTCGCGATAAGGAGGCTGCCGCCGACCGAAGAGCGGTTCATCGCCGCGCTTGGAATTGAAGTGATTCAGGAACACAAAAAGCGGACGGCCTCTATGACGGAATTCCAC
>DATEEW010000180.1:0-3841 GCA_035280965.1 Burkholderiales bacterium | reverse complement strand
TCCGGACCGCCCGATCGCTAGGCGATGCAACGATTCAACTCGTCAATGTGCAGCCGCTGCTTTCCCGGCATATCGCGCGCTTTGTCCGCAGGGCGCAGACCGATCGGTTGCGTGCCGAACGCGCTCGCGAAGCGCTCGAGGTCGCGGAGCGAAAAGTCAAAGCGGCGGGCATTCCATACAGCGCCCAGTGGCTGCGTGGGCCTATCGTGCGAAGCGTTGCCGATTACGCGAGCAGACAAACGGTCGATCAGATCGTCATCGCGACTTCGCCCGCACGTGGTTTAGCGCGTTGGTTCGAGCAACCCATTGCCGACCAACTGCTGAAAACCTCCGCAGTTCCGGTCGATGTTGTAAGCGTCGGTCCGGAAAGCATGCTCGAACGCTTTGGCGTTCCCGCCGGGTTGGGCTTGGGACTCACAATGGTTTGGCTGGCCAGTGAATAACAATCCTCTTCCTGCCTTGGGCGCCGCAGGCGCCCATTTTTTTGCTCATTCGGCTTGGGTTAAGATTGCCCCATGCGTAGCGGTGAACTTAAAGCTTTTTCCGAACAATGGTTGCGCGATCGTTTCGCGTCGACGCTGGACTATGAGCCGGTGACGCAGGGCGACGGCCACCTATGGTGCCGCGAGGAGGAAATCAGGTCCGCGGCGGTGCTGGTGCCGGTGGTATGCGAAACGGATGGGAGCTTGGAGCTGCTCTTCACCAAGCGCGCCGCGCATTTGCACGATCACGCCAGCCAGATCAGTTTTCCGGGGGGACGTGTGGAACCCGAAGATTCTGGCATTCGAGCCACGGCGCTGCGCGAAACCGCCGAAGAAATCGGTTTGCATCCGGAGCGGGTGCAGGTGCTGGGCGAATTGAATCCTTACACCACGGTGACGGGTTATCGTGTCGTTCCAGTGGTGGCGCTCATCCATGCGCCGATAGCGCTGGAACTGGATGCCTTCGAAGTTGCGGAAGTTTTTCGAATGCCCTTGCAGCATTTGCTCGATCCGGCCAACCATGTACGTCATAGCGTCAGCTACAACGGCCGCCAGCGTTATTACTTTGCGTTGCCGTACGGGCCGCATTACATCTGGGGGGCGACCGCCGGGATGCTGATGAACTTCTATCGATTCCTAATGCGGTAGCCATAGCAGAAGTCTACGAGCGGTCGCCCTACGCGAGCCTTCCGCACCGGGCCTGCGGCACACCGGGAAGACTCGCGCCGCCGACGCTAATGAACTTCCCCGAATCTTAATGCGCTAGCCATCAGGCGGCACTCCGCTTGCAACCCCTTCCGAGACGGGCGATTCGAGGAGACAAACATGCGTTTAGGCGGGCAGCGGCGTAGCGGCAATATCGAGGATCGGCGTGGCTTGCCGATCGGCCGCGGTGTGGCCGGCGGCGGTATTGGTGTCGTGCTGGTTGCGCTGGTCGCAATGTTCTTCGGCGTCGACCCATCTGTCGTACTCCAAGGCATGGATGCGGTGCAAGGGCCTGATCAACAAGTGGTGGAGCCGGGTACGCCTGATCGAAACGATTCCGGCGCCGATTTTGTCGCTGCCGTGCTCGGGAGCACCGAAGACACATGGACGGAGTTGTTCAAGCGCAATGGCGCGCAATATCGAGCACCGACCCTGGTGTTGTTCTCCGGCGCTGTTCAATCCGCCTGCGGCATGGCTCAAGCGGCAGTAGGCCCTTTTTATTGCCCGGCCGATCAGAAGCTGTATATCGACTTGAGCTTTTATCGCGATTTGCGCGAACGCTTTCAAGCCCCCGGGGATTTCGCACAGGCTTATGTAATCGCACATGAAGTCGGCCATCATGTGCAAAACCTTTTGGGCGTCGCTGGACGGGTGCAGGGCGCGCGCCAACGCGCCTCCGCAAGCGAGGCGAATGCCTTATCGGTGCGAATGGAGTTGCAAGCGGACTGTCTCGCCGGCGTATGGGCCCACCACGCCGCCAATCGGCAATTGCTCGAAACCGGTGATATCGATGAAGGATTGGCGGCTGCCGCCGCCGTAGGGGACGATCGCATTCAAATGCAGACACGCGGTTATGTGGCGCCGGAGTCTTTTACGCACGGCAGCGCCGAACAGCGCGCCCGCTGGTTCAGGCGAGGACTGGATCGGGGCGAGGTTACGCACTGTGACAGCTTTGGCACCGCGCGCCTTTAAGGGCCGCTTTGTCGGGAGCAAACTACGGCACTTTGCGTGCTTTCACCCGATTGTCATCGCGGCGCTTCGTTATAATCCGCTACACAATGCGCCCAGGCGGCGCGCATAAAAATTTCGACATGCGAGGGCGCGCATCTGCGGCGGCCGGGTATGTTGAGCGGATGGAGCTTTGAACGCATGAGCTTTTTGTCCCTGATTCTTGCCCTTGCCCTGGAACAATGGCGGCCCCTGGTCGACCGCAGTCGCGTATTTGCGCCACTGAAAAGCTTTACCCAGGTCGTGGAACGCCAGTTCAACGCGGGCGAACATCAGCACGGCATCATTTCCTGGCTGGTGATTATTGTGCCGGTAGTCCTACTGACCGCGGGCGTCCACGCATTGCTGGTTTCGGTGCACCCCATCTTGGGTCTGGTGTTCAACGTGGGCGTCCTCTACATCACCATAGGCTTCAGGCAGGAAAGCCATTTCTTCACTGACATCCATATTGCGCTGAAAGCCGGCGAATTGGATCGGGCGCGCAGTCTGTTGCAACAATGGCAAGGGCATCGCAGTGATACCTTGACGCCCAGCGAAATCGCGAGGCTCACGATCGAAGGCGCACTGGCGACTTCACATCGCCATGTTTTCGGGGCCGTCTTCTGGTTCATTTTGTTGCCGGGTCCGAGCGGAGCGGTGATGTATCGCGCGACGCAATTTCTCTACCACCGATGGAGCAATCGTTTGCCGGTCGGCACAGCCGGCGGTCTATATACGCCGGACACCATCATGGGTGACGAAACGGATTATTTGCCGACCTTGCAAGGGCGCCCTTCGCAAGCGCCCGCTCCCGATGGCAGTCCCAATCGATTTGGCGAATTCGCTTGTGTCGCCTTTCAGTGGATCGACGCTTTGCCGGCGCGCGTCACTGCTGCGTCCTTCGCCATCGTCGGTGATTTCGAGGACGCGGTGTATTGCTGGCGCACGCAGGCGAAACGCTGGCCCGATCCGCTGATCGGCATCGTCATCGCGGCCGGCGCCGGCGCATTGGGCGTGCGGTTAGGCATGCCCGTCGTTCGGGCTGGACTAATCGAAGAGCGACCTGAATTGGGCGTGGGCGAGGAGGCAGATGTGGCCTTCCTCGACAGCACGGTGGGCTTGGTGTGGCGTGCGCTGGTGCTATGGGTGGCGATGTTGCTGGTGATTACAGTGACATCGGTGATTAGCTAGTTCTGGCGGGACCATAAAGGGAACGGTCCCTCCGACAAACGCTTTTTGCGCAAGTTATTGCGAGCACTAACCGAATCGCTATGGGAGCTCTGATTAAGGTTTATTCGTGAATCGTGTTGCCAGCGTAAAGCGCCAAAGGCCTTGTTTTAGTTTGCCCTCGCTCGTACGGCTACGTGCACTCGCGATCATCCCCGGCACTTAATCAGACATTCCCTATTACTTTTGCCCTCGCTCACATAGCTGCGCCCGGTTCGCGACCATACTTTGCCGTTGGACAGTCATGAGCCCCGAGAATCGCGAATGCGCTTATAGAGTTCGTAGCGGCGAGGCTGAATTGCCCCTTTCTCGACCGCGGCGCGTATAGCGCAATCGGGCTCGCTGGCGTGACGGCAATCGCGAAAGCGGCAATGTCCCAGAAAAGGCCGAAATTCCACGAAACCTTGTTCGATGGAGCGGTCGTCCAAATGCGCAAGCCC
>DATEEW010000179.1:0-5505 GCA_035280965.1 Burkholderiales bacterium | reverse complement strand
GTTCCGCGATCACCAGCGTCTCGCGGTCGGTCCGCTGGAGGAATTCTCACTGCCCACCGAAGGCCTGACCGAAGTTCCGCGCGGCGGCAACGATTCGGGCGGCGGCCAGCTTGGTAATGCGCTGAAGTGCAAAGGCGGCGGTCTGAACGATTACCTCTACATTGTCGTGCAGGAGCAAGTTTGGCCCGATCTCGCCAAGCTTGTCGGCGGTGATGCACTGGCGAATGACGAGCGTTTCACCAAAATCGGCCCGCGTCGCAAGAACCAAGTCGAGATGTGGAAGCTGCTGAACGAGTTCGCGTCGAAGTACTCGAAGTTCGAACTCATGGATGTGCTCAACAAGATCGACGTCCCTTGCGGTCCGGTGTTGTCGACTAAGGATCTGGCCGAAGGCGAACACGTACGCGTGCGCGAAATGTGGGTTGAAGTCGATCACCCCGATCGCGGCAAGTTCTTCAACGTCGGCATGCCGATCAAACTGTCCGACTCGCCGGTCGAGCACAAACCTTCGCCGACGCTCGGTCAGCACACCGACGAGATTCTGCGCGAAGTCTGCGGTTTCGACGCCGGCGCGATCGAATCGATGAAAGCAGCCGGTGCGTTCAGCAATCCGCCCAAGAAAGCTGCTTAATCTCCTACGTCCTACAATAAAAACGAAACGCCCTGTGTTCCTCGCAGGGCGTTTTTACTCAGAAAGGTAAGTCATCATGCGTATCGCATTCATTGGTCAACAAGACTTCGGCAAGGCCACGCTCGAAGCCCTCCTTGCACGCGGCGATGAAGTCACCGCCGTGTTCTGCGCGCCCGAGAAAGAAGGTGCCAAAGCCGATCCGCTGCGCGTTTATGCGCAGGAGAAGGGGCTCAATGTGTTGCAGCTACCCAACCTGACAGGCCCCGAAGCGCTGACCGCGATGAAGGCCGCCAATGCCGACATCGGTATCATGGCTTACGTGCTGCAGTTCGCGCCGCAAGAGTTCGTGAACATCCCGAAGCACGGCACGATTCAGTACCACCCCTCGCTGCTGCCTCTGTATCGCGGTCCCAGTTCGATCAACTGGCCGATCGCCAAGGGCGACACCAAGACCGGCCTAACGATTTTCCGTCCGACCGACGGCCTTGATGAAGGCCCGATCGTGCTGCAGAAAGAGTGCGCCATCGGCCCGGACGACACCATCGGTTCCGTGTATTTCGACCACCTGTTCCCCATGGGCGTCAAAGCCATGCTGGAAGCTGCTGATCTGGTCATTGCCGGCAAGCATAAGGAAGTCGTACAGGATGAAAGCAAGGCTTCCTATGAAGGCTGGATGCGCGCGGGCGAGACCAAGCTCAACTTCGCGAACCACGTCGATCAGGTGTACAACTTGATTCGCGCGGCCAATCCCGCACCGGGCGCCTGGACCACGCTGAACGGCAAGAAAATTTCGATTTTCGACAGCAAGAAAGAACTCTTCCGCACCTTCGGCGGCGTGAAAGGCAAAGTGGGCACCGTGTCCGAAATCGGCGCCGGCAGCTTCTTCATCACCTGCCAAGGCGGCCGTATCGAAGTGCTGAAGGCCAAAGGCGAAGAAACCAAGAAACTCGGTGGCGCAGAATTGGCCGCATCCCTGGGGCTGACTGTAGGGACGGTGTTGGGCAGCTAAAAAGGCGCTCACTCCCCTCAAGCCCCGCGTTCGCGCGGGGCTTTTATTTTGTGCGACGCCAGTGCCAAAATTTGACTAAATTCATACCGAACAGCAAGATTGGGCACTATGCTCCTGTTTCTCAAGAACTTAGGGGTTTGGGCGCCGATTTATGGCGCCGGGGCCTTTGGACAGCAGCGTAGGGGAAGCGCGTTGAACAGCGTCAAAACGAATAATAAAGATGGTGGCGTGCGGCCCGCGATGGCAGCAGCATGTGTAATTCGCGAGTCTTTTAAGGCGAATGCCGAATGGATTTGAGTCAGGCGCTGGAGATCGCTGTCTGCACCGATGCCGGCATGGTGCGCTCCCACAATGAAGATTCGATCGCTGCCGACCCGATCAAGGGAATTGTCGTATTGGCAGACGGAATGGGCGGGTATAACGCGGGCGAAGTAGCCAGCGGCATGGCGACGACTGTGATCACTGCCGAACTGCAGCGCGCGCTCGATGCGCACAGTACTGCAGAGGGAGAAGCGAGCGGTGCTTTGGCGCAACGACTGCTCGCCGAGCAGATCGCCAAAGCAAATGGTTCGATTTTCCAGGAAGCGCAAACGCAGCCGCAGTATGCGGGTATGGGCACCACACTGGTCGCCGCCATGTTTCACGACAACAAGGTGACTGTGGCGCATATCGGCGATTCGAGAATGTATCGCTTGCGTCACGAGAAATTGGATCAATTGACGCGAGATCATTCGCTCCTGCAAGAGCAGATTGATAGCGGGATGATCACGCCGGAACAGGCCAAGTTTTCACAGAACAAGAACCTGGTGACACGCGCCTTGGGTATCGATCCGGTGGCGGACCCCGAGGTGCATAGCTTCGATACGCAAGTCCACGATATTTACTTGCTGTGTTCCGATGGTCTGAACGATATGGTGAGCGATGAAGACATCGCAATGACAATCCAGACGTTAGCGGCGAATTTGCGGTTGGCGGCACAACAGCTGGTGCAAATGGCGAACGACAACGGCGGTCGCGACAACATTTCGGTGATGCTGGTGCGCGTCGTGCGCGATTACGCCTCGCAGCGCGGTTGGTTCGAGCGGCTGCTCGGGTGGATGAAATAAGACTGTAAACAGGGAAAAATCATGGCGAAGCTCGTACTGAGTATGGACGGACTGGTGCTCAAGGAAATCACCTTGAACAAAGAGCGCACCACGATCGGACGCAAGCCGCATAACGACATCCAGATCGACAATCTAGCGGTCAGCGGTGAGCATGCAGTCGTCGTGACGATTCTGAATGATTCCTTTCTGGAAGATCTAGGCAGCACCAATGGCACGTTGGTCAACGGCGAAACCGTGAAGAAACATTTTCTTCAACACGGTGATGTCATCGAGCTAGGCAAATACAAACTCAAATATGTGAACGAAAACGCGGGCGCGACCAAACCGCCGCAGGATTTCGAGAAAACCATGGTGCTGCGGCCGGATTCGCCGCCTCCAGTCGTGGCGAAACCTGAGACCACGCCGCCTCCGCCCCCGCCTACTGCGAGCTTGACTACATCGCAGGCGATGCCGACCTTAGGCTCTTCTTCTGCGCGCCCACTCTCGGAGTCGCAAAAACTACGATTGACCACCTCGCAGCCCGTGGCGTTGGCGCAATCCCAAGCTATGCCGCAGGCACCCTTAACACCGGGTGGGAAGGGTCCCGTGGCGGCCGTGCAAATCCTTTCCGGGCCGGCGATTGGGCGTGAAATGGAGTTGAACAAGGCACTTACTACGCTCGGTAAAACGGGCTCGCAGGTTGCCGTGATTACCAAGCGACCCCAAGGTTATTTCATCACCCACGTCGAGGGCGATCAATTCCCCACGGTCAATGGAAAGCGACTGGATGCTCAAGCCTGTGCCCTCAATGATCACGATATTATTGAGTTGGCAGGGGTAAAAATGGAGTTTTACTTCAAGACCTAGGGAACGAAACGGGCCGCGTCTCGGTCACGACTTTGTTCCTTTCAATCGCTTGCCGTAGCGCGTATCTTGCGCGCCCCAATATCGTTTTTATCAAGAGCATTCATGCGGCTTCGGGTACTCGGTTGTAGCGGTGGAATCGGTGGTCGGCATTTGCGCACCACCTCTCTGCTGCTGGACACCGATATCCTCGTCGATGCGGGGACGGGCGTTTGTGACCTGAGCCTCGCCCAGTTGGCATCCATTGATCATATTTTTCTGACGCATTCCCATTTGGACCATATTGCGACGATCCCTTTTATCGTCGATACGGTGGGCCAAATGCGTGAGATGCCGCTGATTGTGCACGCGCTCCCGGCGACTATAGAGATCCTGCGCAACCATATCTTCAACTGGAAGGTGTGGCCGGATTTCAGCGAGATTCCAAGCAAGGAAAACCCGACCTTAGTCTTCGAACCGATCGAGGTGGGGCAGTTTGTCGAGGTGAAGGGGCGTCGTATCGGGGCCTTACCCGCCAATCACGTGGTACCCGCCGTCGGTTATCACATCGACAGCGGGGCTGCGAGCTTGGTATTCACCGGCGACACCAGTGTCAACGAAGCGCTTTGGCCCATTATCAACCGCATTGAGAATCTGAAATACCTCATCATCGAATGCGCGTTTTGCAATCGCGAGCGCGATCTGGCGCACATCGCCAAACATTTATGCCCCAGCATGTTGGCAGCCGAGTTGGCTCGTCTGGAGCGTCAAGTCGACATTTTCATTACGCATTTGAAGCCCGGCGAAATTGAACTGACCATGGCGGAAATAGAAGAGTACGCAGGCCAATACCGCCCCCGCATGTTGCAGAACAATCAGGTTATCGAGTTTTAATATGCTGCGCGCGCTGCAAGAGCAAAAACTCGCAATCGAC
Source organism: Burkholderiales bacterium (assembly GCA_035280965.1). GTDB lineage: Bacteria > Pseudomonadota > Gammaproteobacteria > Burkholderiales > SG8-39 > DATEEW01. The sequence goes on along the minus strand of DATEEW010000179.1, from coordinate 1,003 downwards.
GGCTTGCGACGCCTTCAACCCATCGCGGCGTTGAGCAATCAGCGGCTCTCCGAATTAGCCGATCTGTGCTTCGTAGAGCGAGTCAGTAAAAACCTGAACCCTTTTCGCGTAAAGGGAATCGCGGGCCAGATGGTTTTTCTGTTGCGCGGCGAACTCGCATTGGTCGCGAGTGACGGCGGCGCGCGAGTTCTGGTTGGCGGGTTGGAGGAAGCCCTGCACCCCATCGGACGTAAATTTCCCTTTTGCGGTGCCAAGGCCGTTACCGAGATCGAGCTATTGCGCATTGACGACGATCTGCTCGACATCATGGCGACCTGGGATCAAATTGCCGGCGCTGCGCACCCGGTTTCCCTGCACGAAAAGCCTACGCTCGCCAACTGGGCGATCATCACCGGCATGTTTAGCATTAGGAATTTACAACAAGGTCCGTTCGCACAATTGCCTCCCGCGCACATCAGCGAATTGCTGACGCGCTTTGAACGTATTGCAGTGAGTCGCGGTCAAGTGATCGTCCAGCAAGGCACCGAAGGCGATTACTACTATTTGATTGAAACAGGCAATGCCGTTGTGGACCGTTCGATAGGCGGCGTGAATCTCGAACTGGCGCGATTGAAAGACGGCGATGCCTTTGGCGAAGAAGCTCTCGTGGCCGGCACGACGAGGAATGCCAGCGTGCGCATGCTCAGCGACGGTCGGCTTTTACGCTTGGCGAAAGAGGACTTCAACGCGCTATTGAAGGCCCCCCTTTTACGGTCGCTTGATTTCGAAGTCGCTCAGCAAAAAATCGCCTCCGGCGCCCATTGGCTGGATTTGCGTTTTCCGCCGGAATATCAGCACGACCCGTTGCCCGGCGCGCTGAACCTTCCCTTGTCCGAACTACGCAATGCGGCATCCATCCTGGATAAAAAGCGTGAATATGTCCTGTATTGCCAGACAGGCCGCCGTAGTTCGGCTGCCGCTTTTCTTTTGGCGCAGCGAGGCTACCAAGCCAGCGTCCTGGAGG
>DATEEW010000178.1:0-7449 GCA_035280965.1 Burkholderiales bacterium | reverse complement strand
CAGGACGTGCCCAATTGCAGCGTGACTTCCTATCGCTTCGATCCGAAAATTGGGCGAAAGGGAAAGCTCACCCCGGAATTGACCAACTTTGTCGCGCCTCTCGAAGCGGCAGGCGCCTCGGTCACAGCAGAGCCCGATATTCCCGCCGCGCCCAAGGCCTAGGGGAACGTCTGATCAACCTTATTTTCGTCATGCCCGTGAACACGGGCATCCAGGTTTTTCAACACCCGCTGGATTCCCGCTTTCGCGGGAATGACTTAATTGAGTTTCCCTAAGTGCAAACGGCGTCGCATTGCACGCGCTGCCCTTACACGGCGCTCAGCTATTTGGGTAGCGACAGCGCCGCCGCGCCCGGCCCCGTCGCGGAAATCGAAATAAGTTGCTTCAGAAATTCCACGATGCGTTGATCGTCAATGTCGTTGTGATCGTCAATAAGCTCACCATCGACGTAAATCACCATGCACGGATTGCGTCCGGCCGAGTTGGGCGTGCGCTCCAGGGTGAGTTCACCGAAGGGGATCTTGCTGCCCGGCACATCATCGCGCCAAGCTTGTAACGCGACTTTAAAAATCTCGGCGCTGTTCTCCACGCTCAGCGCGGGAACGCTGGCTCGCGCCTTGTGCTCGACGGGATAAAGCGTATGCGTGCGATAAGGTTCGAAATGACCGATTGCGCTCCGATTGGCGACGCCGGTGTCGATACGTTCCGTGGCACGCGTGGTGCGATTCACTCGTTCCACTTCGCGGTCATATTCGAAAATGGTCGAAACGCTACGCCCCGCCGGAAAAGCATAACGCGTCGCATAGTCCGCCTCGGATGTCAGTATGGCGAGGGTTGGCAGTTGCGCAGGCGAATACCAGTTGCGCTCGAAAGACATGTCGCTCAGTGGCGCATACAGGGAAGCTTCGAATGCCGGATTGATGAGAACCACCAGGTTGCCGAAGCCCACGACTGCCGATTGCAGACCATCCGGCCCCGCCGAGCTGATGAAGCGATTCTGCAGAATATGTGCAAGCGCCGTGTACACCACCGCGCCGCCGAAACTATGGCCGACGACCGCCACGCGCGTGCTATTGGGGCCGTCGAGAACGGTGCCTTTGGTGCGCTGAACCAACTCGATGCGACTCAAGACCTCGCTTACTCCTACCGCCCCCACGCGTTGTGCCGTACTTTTGCGCGCCCAAAATGTGAGCTCTTTGGCACCCGGAAAAGTAACTGAGCTGCCGCGCCAACCCAGGTAAACCCCTGCCACGCGACGCGCCGGCGAACCGCCTATGCGCGCGCGATAGGCTTCGGCGGCCGCGAGCTTCGACAAGACTTTTTTGAAGGTTTCGATATTCGCGTCGCCCGGCTCCGCGCTGTGCTTCCAACCATGCACGAACACCACAATGAGCAGATGCTCTTGCGCCGCATCCAGACGCGTCAGCACATCGTCCATCTGCTTGCGCTGCCACAGCTGGCCCTGGTCGTCGAATTCGATGAAATTGAGCCAGTATTCCTGACCGGAGTCATTCTTCAGCGCCTGCATCGCATGCGCATCGCATTGCGAGCCGCTTTCAGGCGCGCTGCAAAGGCTGCGCTCGGTTCGATATTGCTGATGCGGCGCACACCCGGCCAGTGCGAACGCCGTTAGGCAAACCGCGATTATTCTTTTCATCTGGGCTCCCCCTTCGATATACACACCGTACGCGCTCTGAGGGGGGGCAGGCAATAGACCAAAGGGGGAACGCGGGTTCAGGCACGCCGACGTTGCGGACTACGGATGCGGGCTGAAAGATGGTCAAAGAAGAGCTTCGACCGGAAGCGTTCCTAATTCCGCTCGACAGCTATGGGGATCGGTAGTTTCGCGTCGGCGATTGAAAACGCCGCGTCTCGAACAACACGCATTAGTTGAATCTGGGGCTCAAACCGATATCGACGGCGCCGCTGTCGTCGAGCAGATGCGACACTTCGTCGGTGCGATCGGGGTCGACTTCGGCGACGACAATATATTCGCCGTCATCCACAGCCTCGGCGTAATTACGCTCCTGATCGTCCATGCCAATGAGGCTTCTGAATATCCGCTTCACCGGTCGTTCCCCGCTTATATTCGAGCGCAGCGCACTGCTTTGGTTCGTTGCATGGGGCGCGCCATGCACGAACACGTTATCGCTCGGAATCCCCCAGTCCACCAACAAGTTGCGCGCCTCCTCCGCCAACGCGTCATTGTGGAACACGCCGATGACCGTATGTCGCATAACCGCTCCTTTTCAAACTTGCCTTATGCGCGATTGCAACGGCTATGCCTGCCGAGAACCCGCCAAGGCGTTACGCCGCCGAGCGAGTACAATGCACGCGCTTCGCCCCGCGCCCTTCTGCTTCCGTGTCCTTTTCAAATGACTGCGTCTTTTCTTCCTGCCCATATTCCCGATCACGAGATCGAATTTCTGCCGATACGAGCGCAGGGCGCAGGTGGCCAGAACGTGAACAAGGTGAGCAATGCGGTGCATTTGAGATTCGATATCCGCGCCTCGTCCTTGCCCGAACACACTAAAGCGCGCTTGCTGAATTTGAGCGATCAGCGCATCAGTTCCGAAGGCGTGGTCGTCATCAAAGCGCAACAACATCGCAGCCTGGAGAAGAATCGCGATGAAGCTCGCGCGCGTTTGTTCGAAATGGTGAGTCGCGCAGCCTTTGTACCGAAAGCGCGACGCGCGACAAAACCCACGCGCAGTTCGCAAGTACGCCGCGTAGACAGCAAAGTGAAGCGCGGCCAGATCAAAGCGATGCGCGGCCGCGTACTGGATTGATCATGGCACTCAAATCCATCGTCTATAAAGCCGACTTGCAGATCAACGATTTCGATCGTCATCGCTACGACAATTACACACTGACCATCGCCCAGCATCCTTCCGAAACGGAAGAACGCATGATGGTGCGCGTACTCGCCTATGCGCTAAACGCCGACGAAGCTTTGGCCTTCGGCAAAGGCCTAAGCAGCGACGACGAACCCGATCTGTGGCTGAAGGATCTGACCGGCGCGATCCGTTTGTGGGTCGACGTTGGTCTGCCGGACGTAAAATCCTTGCGCAAGGCGGCGGGCCGCGCCGAACAAGTATTGCTATACGCCTACGGCAAGGCGGCGGACATCTGGTGGCGCGAAAATCGCAGCGAAGTGGAGCGCATCGACAATCTCGTCGTTTATCAACTCGATGCGGCAAGCACGCAGGGCCTCGCGGCGCTTACCGAGCGGACAATGCGCTTGCAGTTCAGCGTGCAGGATGGCGAGTTGAATTTGTCTGGTGACCGCGGCGCCATTTCCATTCATCTACAAACTTTGAAAGCGGCCGCGACGCGGTCCTGAACCCATGGCCACATTAAAAATTTCCAAACCGGCAGGCGCCGCCGCGAAGAAGAAACCGCGTCCCGACGAAGTGCCTTCCGCTTCATATGGTCGTCGCGCCCGCGCGGGCTTATTGAAAAAAACTACGCCCACCGGCGATACCCCCGAAACCACCACTGGCGGTTCGCGACCCGCTGAGGGCAGCAGTCCGGCGAAACACCCTCGCTTTTTCAAAGGACCCGCAATCACGCCCGCCACAACGGAACATCCCCCTGGGAGTATTCGCTTGTCCAAACGCATGAGCGAACTGGGTTTGGCGTCGCGACGCGAAGCGGACGAATGGATCGAACGCGGTTGGGTGCGCGTGGACGGTGCGGTCGTCAATGAATTAGGCGCCCGCGTATTGCCGGATCAGCAGGTCACGGTCGACAAACGGGCCGCGAACGAACAAGCGCAACGCGTTACCGTGTTGATCAACAAACCGATGGGCTATGTCAGCGGTCAAGCCGAAGACGGCCATGAACCGGCGATCAAACTTGTGCTGCCGGAAAATCACTGGAAGGAAGACCCGACGCGCATTCGTTTCAAGCGAGAGCATTTGCGCAGTCTTGCGCCTGCAGGCCGCCTCGATATCGATTCGGTTGGACTGCTGGTGCTGACTCAAGACGGTCGCATCGCTAAACAACTAATTGGTGAGGACTCGTCCATCGAAAAAGAATATCTCGTTCGCGTGGAATATACGCCGGGCGGAAAAATGCCCGCGGAAAAATTACGGCTGCTGAATCACGGCATCGAACTGGACGGCGAACCGCTCAAACCCGCGAAAGTGGAGTGGCAGAACGAAGACCAGTTACGCTTTGTCTTGCGCGAGGGCAAGAAACGACAGATTCGCCGTATGTGTGAAGCAGTGGACCTGAAAGTCACGGGCCTCAAGCGCATTCGCATCGGCAACGTCGCGCTGGGCGATTTACCGGCGGGACAATGGCGTTACCTGCAACCCGAGGAAAGTTTTTAGACTGCGCGCTTCCAAAGGAGAAAAGCAAATGAAAAAAATCGGCGCACTGCTTTTTACTCTAGTGCTGCTCTACGGCCTTGCAAGCCTCTTTCATTTTTCTCATAACGCCATCTACCTCGAGCGATACCCCAATATGCCTGCGTGGATTTCACGCTCGGGCGTAATGGGCGCGTGGCTCAGCATCGCTGCAATAGGCGTTGTCGGATGCGCGGCCCTGCTCGGTGATTATCGCAAAATCGGTCTCGCGATTCTTGGGCTTTATGCCGCTATGGGTTTCGACGGTCTGGCGCATTACTGCCTCGCTCCGATTTCCGCGCATAGCTTGCCCATGAACTTCAGTATCTGGTTGGAAGTGTTGGCCGCCGCTTTATTGTTGACTGCGGTATGCGCGCAGGCGCTCGGCGTCTTGCGAGCAAGCAGAATTCCGCGCCAAGCCTAACCTCAAGCGACCGGCTTCGCTCTAGCGTACCGCTCCGCCATCTCTGTCCCATGCAATAACCTGGAACGCGCTCCCGCGATGTCATTTCGCGTGCGCGTATTCGAATTTGGGCTCGCCCTTTGCACGAATCTTCAATCGGGGCAGTTGCGCGCACTCCATACGCCAAGGCGGCTGCATCGAAATCCGCATGACTTCCTCAACCGAATGGAGGTGGCTATGAACCGACGAATAGGATCGATCACATCCGCCTGGGCGCTCGGCGCGGTGATGGGCGCAGCGACGATGTATTTGCTGGATCCGAATCGCGGCCGGCAGCGCCGCGCGCAATTGCAAGATCAGGCTTTGAAAGCAGGACGACACGCCAGCCAACTGCTCGACGCCGGGGTGCGCGACCTGTCGCATCGTCTTTCGGCACTGCCTCATCGGCTTCAGATGTTGGTGGAGAGCGAGCATTTAGTGGACGACCTGCGCCTCATCGAACGCGTGCGCTCGAAAATGGGACGTTATGTTTCTCACCCGGCGGCGATTGTGGTCAGCGCACTCGACGGGGAAGTCATTTTAAGCGGCTCCATTCTGGAAACCGAACATAGAGAAGCAATGCCGGCTTTGCGCCACGTGCCGGGCGTGCGCGAAATCGTGGACCGTTTGACGGTGTATCAACGCGCCGATGGAATTCCCGAACTGCAAGGCCAAAGCCCACGGGGGGGTGGAAAACTCGCACTGTTACAGGAACACTGGCCTCCAGGCATCCGCTTCGGCGCGGCGGCGAGTGCGGGATTACTTGCGGTCTACGGCCTGCGGCGCAGTGGGTTTGCCGGCGGCCTCGCCGCTGCAGCCGCAACGGCATTGCTGACGCGCAGTGTGGCAAATCGCCCTTTGCATCAGCTTGTCGAACGTAGCATGAGTCGCGTCACTCAACCGCAGACGAAGGAACCGAAGCGCGAAAGTCTGAGCGTGGCCTGATTCAGCGACATCGCATCGCCTCGGAAATCAATTGGAAAAATTCATCACCGACTAGGTTATGAGAGGAAAACAAAGCCGCAAACCCGCGTGGGGAAAAATCATCGCGGCGATCGTTGTGTTTGTCGCACTGGCTGCGGCGTGGCGTTATACGCCCCTGTCGGAATATCTGACCGGCGCTCGGATAAGGGGCTGGGCGCAAGCGATGCGCGATGCGCCTTTCGCCGCCGCGTGGGCGGTGTTGAGCTACATACCCGCGAGCTTTATTATGTTTCCGCGGCCATTGCTCACCCTTTTCACCGTCATCGCATTCGGCCCCTGGCTGGGTTTTACCTACAGCATGCTCGGCATCATTATCGCGGCGCTCACGCATTACTACACTGGCGTGGCGCTCCCCGAGCGCACTGTCAAACATCTGGCCGGCGACAGGATAGACGACTACACGAACCGCTTGCGCAATCATGGTTTTGTGGCGATTTTCGCGATCCGCATGGTGCCCATCGCCCCCTTTCCGGTAGAAGGCATCATGGCGGGGGCGGCGCGCATCAGCGTCCGCGACTACACCATCGGCACCTTTCTAGGCATGTTACCCGGCGTGCTCGCGACCACGGTGTATGGCAGGCAAATCGAGCGAGCGCTGAAGGACGCTTCAACGATCAACTATTGGGTACTGGGAGCGGTCGCGCTAATTTTCATACTCATTACGGTCGCAGTGGGACTTTGGTTCAAACAGCAGTCGGCGCCTTCGAGCACTTAATACAGGGTGCATGCCTCCCGCATTGCGCCCAGAAAGGTTAAAGTGGCGCCCGCGCTCGCGCATATAAATAACTAAGCATGTAAATGGGGAGGCATTGCCATGCATCGTCGCAATACACTGAAACTAGGCCTAGGCCTGCTCGCCGCCGGCTTCCTGCCGCGCGCCTGGTCAACTGATTCAAAAAACAAGCTGGGACTGGAAGTCGATTTCGTTGCCACGCCCAATGAAATCGTGGACGCCATGCTGCAACTGGCGAACGTGAAACAACGCGATGTGGTGTACGACCTGGGCTGCGGCGACGGGCGCATTGTCATCGCTGCGGCAAAGAAATTCGGCGCAAGGGGCGTAGGCATCGATATCGATCCTGACCGCATCAAGGAAGCCAATGAGAACGCGCGCAAGGCCGGTGTGGCCGATCGCGTACGCTTCGTCGAGGGCGACTTGTTCGAAGCCGACTTTCGCGATGCGACCGTGGTTGCGCTGTTTTTGAAATGGAACTACAACCGCAAATTGCGGCCGCGCCTGTGGGCGCAATTGAAGCCGGGCACGCCAGTGGTTTCGCATGAGCACGATTTCGGCTCGGATTGGCCGCCGGCAAAACAGGTCGTCATCGCAGGAAAAACCGTGTATCTCTACGTGGTGCCGGCAAAAACTTAAACGCCGAGCGGGATTGAGTCCCGCGTCGGCGTTTCGCCGGGATGGAAATTTTGTAGACGCCGAAGCCGACAATCAAATCGGCCACCCCAACACGCTTTTCCGCGTGGCGATTGCAACGGCAGGGCGTTTTACGCCGAGCATTCAGTGCACGTGCAGGTGCGAATAAGCCATCGTCGATTCGTCCCGCAAAATAGCACGGCGCGAAGCCATAGTCGGTCTGCTCACCAGCGCCAAGCCAGCACCAAAACCCAAAAAAAACACGACAATCAAAATGCCGAAAAGCAAAAGCGCGTCCATGA
>DATEEW010000177.1:0-4160 GCA_035280965.1 Burkholderiales bacterium | reverse complement strand
GTTTCTGATAACGCGCGCGTTCGAAGCGAATCACCCATTCATCGGTTACATGCGCGCCTTTGCCGAAGCGGCGATGGTGGGCGCATTGGCCGATTGGTTTGCGGTCGTCGCGCTGTTCAGGTATCCGATGGGATTGCCTATTCCGCATACCGCGGTTATTCCACGCAACAAAGATCGCATCGGCGCCGGACTCGGGCGCTTCGTCGAAACCAACTTTCTCGCGCCGAATATTGTTTCCCAAAAACTTGCGGGAATGGATCTGGCGGGTGGTCTTGCAAAATGGCTCAAACAACCGAAGAGCACTCGCGCGATTTCGCAACGTCTGAGCCGTTTTCTTCCGACCTTGCTTGGCGCATTGGACGATGACGACCTGCGCCGGTTAATCCAAACAGCAATCACGGGACGTCTTGAACGCGTGCAAATCGCTCCGTTGCTCGGTGAACTCATTTTGTTGATGACCAAGGACGGGCGCCATCGTGCGCTCGTGGATGAATTGCTGCGTCAGGTTGCTGCGTTGGTAGAGCAATACGAACCTTCCTTGCGCGAGAAGGTGAAAGAAAAAACCGGTTGGTTATGGCGCATGATCGGCGTCGATGCAAAGGTCTGCGACAAGCTCATCAGCGTCGCGGAAGAGACGTTAACCGCCGCGCGTGATGACCCCGGACATGAATGGCGCATCAAGCTGGATGCGCAACTCGCGGAGTTCGCGCATGAGTTGAAGACTTCACCCGAATTGCAGGCGAGCACCGAAGCGTTGAAAAACGAATTGCTCAACCATCCGGCAGTGGTCGAGTACATACAGGGCTTGTGGAATGATTTGCGCGAATACGTAGCAGCCGACGTTTCGCGGGAAGACTCCCGAATCCGAGCACACATCAGCGAGGCGTTGGAAAGCTTTGCCGATCGCCTGTTGAATGACGACATCGTGCGCCGCAAGTTCAACATTCTCTCGCGTACATTTGCGGAACAAGCCGCCCAGTCAGGACGCCAAGCGGTTGCGGAATTGATTGCAACGACCGTCGCCAAGTGGGACGCGGACACCGTGAGTCGCAAGATTGAAATGGCTGTCGGCAAAGATCTGCAGTTCGTACGCATCAACGGCACGCTGATCGGCGGACTGGTCGGCGTGGTGCTGCATTCCGTCGGCAGTCTGCTCCCGGGGTCGGTTTGACCCTGGCGCGCGCGCTATGGGACAATGCGCGCCTTGTTGGGCGGTTAGCTCAGCGGTAGAGCACTGCCTTCACACGGCAGGGGCCACTGGTTCGATCCCAGTACCGCCCACCAACCTCGATTAGCCTTAGCGACCGCTAAGGCTTTTTCGTTTGTAGTTCTTCGCATCCGGAGACGCAATGAAACCCGCCATTCTCGTCGCCCGTGCCATCTATCCCGAAGTTGTGAACCGCTTGCGTCAATACTTCGAAGTCGAAACCAATGACGAAGACACGGTTTGGACCAAAGAGGAGCTCAGCCGTCGTTTGAGTGGCAAATCCGGCGCGCTCACTACGCTCAGCGAGCGCATCGACGCAGAAGTGCTGGATGCGAACCCGCAGCTCAAGGTGGTTGCGAACATGGTGGTCGGCTATAACAATTTCGATGTACCTGCCTGCACAGCGCATGGTGTGCTCTGCACAAATACTCCGGACGTACTGACAGAAACAACCGCTGACTTCGGTTTTGCTTTGATGATGGCGACCGCGCGCCGTATTTCGGAGTCCGAACACTTTTTGCGCAGCGGCGCTTGGACGCATTGGTCGGTCGATATGTTCACGGGCCGCGATATCCATGGCGCCACGCTTGGCATTCTGGGCATGGGACGCATTGGCCGCGCCATCGCCAAACGGGGCGCGTTGGGATTCGGCATGCGGGTGATTTATCACAACCGCACGCGGCTCGATCCAATGATCGAGGCAACCGTCGATGCGCATTACGTTTCCAAAGAAGAACTGTTGCGAGAAGCAGACCACTTGATTCTCGTGCTTCCCTACTCCGCCGAATCGCATCACACAATCGGCGCCGCCGAGTTAGCCTTGATGAAACCCACCGCGACCCTGACGAATGTCGCGCGCGGCGGCATCGTGGATGACATCGCGCTCGCCCAAGCGCTCCGCGAGAAGCGCATCGCCGCAGCGGGGCTGGATGTTTTCGAAGGCGAACCCGCAGTGCACCCCGATCTGCTTAACGTACCGAACGTAGTGCTGACACCGCATATTGCAAGCGCGAGCGTCGCCACCCGTCTCGCCATGGCGAACCTTGCCGCAGACAACTTGATCGCTGCACTGGGTTGCGGTCCGAATGCCGGCCGCCCGCCTACGCCGCTCAACCCGCAAGTGCTACCGCTACACATCAAGAACGAAAAATCTTGAACCACAGAGGACACAGAGAGCACGGAAAAGACCGAAATCCCCTGGATGCCACTTTCGCGGGCATGACGAACCTCGCGTCATCTCAGCCTCTCAACCCTGTTAAAGCGTGCGCATATAAGCGACGAGTGCCTGCTTTTCTTCGGCGTTAAGCTTCAACTGCAGTACAAGGTTGAAAAACTCCACCGTGTCTTCCAAGGTCATCAAGCGACCATCATGCAGATAGGGCGGCGAATCCTTGATGCCACGTAAGGTGAAGGTCTTGATCGGGCCGTCCGCGCCGATCATCTGTCCGTTGATCAAAGCGGGTTTGTAGAAGCGCTCCACTTTCACGTCGTGCATCTGCTGGTCCATGAAAGCGGGCGGCATATGACACGAGGCGCAGCGCCCTTTTTCAAAAAAGACCTGTTCGCCCATCAACTCCTGTTTCGTCGCCTTGGACGGATCAAGGCGTCCATGCACATCCAGTTTCGGGGCGGGCGGAAAATCGATCATATTCTGCACCTGCGCCATCAAAGACACCTGCAACGTACGGTCGGGCTGGTGCGAGCCTTTTTTATTGGCTGATACATGGTCACCGTTGAAATACGCGGTCGTTTGTTCGAATTCGGTGAAGTCTTCCACCGAACGCAGCGAGCGTTTCGAGCCGTGAATCTGCTGCGCGAACATGCCTCGCAGGCTGACGGTATCGATGCGGAAACGTCGTTCCTGCGGGCGCGTATCCGGATTCAAATGGAAGGTCGCGTTGGTGTGGAAGTTCGCGTGGCAATCGAGACAAGCGACACCCAATTGCGGGTCGGCCACTTTACGATCGCTGGTCTGATTGAACTCCTCCTGCGGAAAAGGCGCGAGCAGCAGTCGCATTCCTTCGATCTGAACCGGCGTAAGAATGCCGTTGAACATGTCGAAGAAGTTTTTGGTCGTGATGAGTTGGCCCTTCGTTACGTCACCCAGTTCGGGCCGCTGCTGCAGAAATACCGGGGGCGGGAATTCAGGTACCAAGTGATCGGGCAAGTCGAAATCGACATCGAAGCGCTGCAGGGAGCGACGTTCTTTTTTGTCGATCTCATCAATTTCGAATTGGGGAAAGACCATGCCACCCGCCTCGTGCTTCACGTGAGGCAGAGGCAAGAAGCCTTTCGGAAAAAGATCCTTGTTGCGAATCTCATCCGGTGACATTTCCGCGAGCCGCTCCCAACTTGTTCCCGCAGACAATTTGACTCGCACGCCCTGTTGAACCGCCTTGCGGCCGCCCGACATCTTGATATCGGACGGGCGATTACCCAGGTCGTAACGTTCTTCAAGCAGTTGCTTTTGCCGTTGCAACACGCGCGGCTTGTTCTTCTCGTCCTTTGCCTTAGTCGCAGAAAAAGGCTCATCCGGAACGGCCCTGCGATAACTGTCCACAATGCCTTCTTTCGCGGTGGCGAATTCGGCTCCTGGCGCTGCGATATTCGTCTTGGAAAATAAGCCGATTGCGGCCATTCCAACGCATGAAAGAACTAGCGGTTTGCATAAGGGATGCGGCATGTTTGTCTCCCGGGAAATGGTGAAGCTCATCATGCAAGGCCGCCTCCGGGGGCTATATACGGGTAAATCTTGGATTCGCTTTGAAAGCCTGGGATGTGCTGTTTAAAGGTCTAATATGTAAAAACCATGGGTGTATAACTATGGTTCTTGAAACAAATCCGTTGCCCCGCCCGGCCAAAATCGTCTAAGTTTCGACGTCTGTAGGCCCGAATGGAGATTGGGTTGGCCAGACCCGAAAAAATCCGACTCGGCGAAACGTTGCTGCTGCAA
>DATEEW010000176.1:0-8480 GCA_035280965.1 Burkholderiales bacterium | reverse complement strand
ACACAGATCCCCTGCATCGTCGCTGACGATGTACATAAGCAGAACGACTCGCAACAAATCGAACTCTTCGACGCTTTCAATCGCGCCAAATTGAACGGCGGCATCATCCTCGCTGCTGGCGACGTTGCCCCGTTGGAACTGAAAGTACGAGAGGATTTGCGCACGCGTCTCGGTTCCGGGCTCGTGTTTCAATTGCACGCATTGAGCGACACAGAGAAACGCGACGCATTGCGCAACCATGCGCAATTGCGCGGCCTCAAACTAAGCGATGAGGTATTGAATTATGTACTCACGCACTTGCGTCGCGATATGCCTACTCAAATGATGGTACTGGATGCCATCGATCATTATTCGCTCATGGCGAAACGGCCGGTCACCTTGCCGCTCGTCCGCGAGGCCTTACAAAGTCTGGAAACTCCAACATGAAATTCGGCATGAAACTTACGCTTTTCGATTTGGACAACACGCTTCTTAGCGGCGATAGCGACTATGCCTGGGCGCAGTTTCTAATCGAGCAAGGCGTGCTTGATCGCGACATTTACGAAAAAGCCAACGACGCTTTCTACGCCTCCTATAAAGCAGGCACACTGAACATTCATGAATTTCTCGCGTTTCAATTGCGCCCCTTGTCGCAATATTCGCGCGAGCAATTGGATGCCTGGCATGCGCAATTCATGGATGGCAAGATTCGACCGATGATCACGACGGCTGCGCGCAAGCTAGTAGACGATCATCTGGATGCAGGCGACGTGTGCGTGATCATCACGGCTACCAATTCCTTCGTCACCACGCCCATCGCACGCGAGTTGAAGATTCCGCACTTGATCGCGACCGAACCGGAAATCCGCAATGGCGCCTTCACCGGCGGAACATTCGGCACACCGTGTTTTCGCGAAGGAAAAATCGAGCGACTGGATGCGTGGTTGCGCGATTACGGCACGCCTCTTTCCAAATTCGAAGCAAGCCGCTTCTACAGCGACTCCCTCAACGATTTGCCTTTGCTGGAACGCGTCACTCATCCCGTCGCCGTCGACCCGGACGACACGCTGCGGCGTGTTGCCGAGGAGCGCGGGTGGCCCACCCTTTCGCTTCGATGAATATCGCTTCATTGAGTTTAGCTACGGTGCGTACCATCCCTATGGAAGCTCTGAATCAGTCATTCCCGCTTTCGCGGGAATCCGGCAGTCGCTTAAAAAAACTGGATGCCCGTTCCCCGATCGTGGTCGAGGACAAGTTTCACGGGTATGACGGAGTTCATCTGACATTCCCTGGCGCCTAGTCCGATGAAGCGCTCGCGCCTCGCGGCACTCATCCTCCTATCGGTGCCGCTGTCCTTCGCGGCTGCGCTGTTTTTAGGATCGGTGAACTTCAGCGCGGAAGAGTGGCGTCTGACTTTGCGCGGCGAGTCCGGGGAAGCGATGCGCGAAATTCTCTGGCACCTACGCGCGCCCCGCGCCGCATCCGCCTTTGCCTGCGGCGCTTTACTGGCGCTGGCCGGCGCTTTGTTGCAAGTGCTGCTGCGCAATCCGTTAGCTGATCCCTACATACTCGGCGTCTCCGGCGGCGCATCGGTCGGTGCGCTGGGCGGCATGTGGTTTGGCGTGTCTGCGTGGGCCTTGCATGGCTTGGCTTTCGGGGGTGCGGCCATCACCGGTCTGGCCTTGCTCGCATTCAGCGCGAGCTTGAGCGGTTGGCAAATCCACCGCGTCATGCTGACGGGCGTCGCTATCGCGGCCGGCTGCTCGGCCATTGTGGCGCTCATTCTTTCGCTCGCGCCCAGCGGACAACTGCACGGCATGTTGTTCTGGCTGATGGGCGACTTGTCCTTCAGCACCAACGCATGGCCTGCCTATGCGGTGTTATTCGCGCTACTTGCCTTGTCGCAATGGCTCGCGCTTTCGCTCGATGCGCTGAACTTGGGCGATTTGAAAGCTGCATCGCTGGGTATCGCCGTACGCCGCACGCAAACCCTCGCCTTTCTGGCGGCTACCGTCGCGACCGTGGCTGCGGTTTTGCTGGCGGGCGCGGTAGGCTTCGTGGGATTGGTGGTGCCGCATCTACTGCGGCTCGGCGGAATCAGCGAGCATCGTTGGCTGTTGCCGCTCTCGGCTGCGGCCGGCGGCGCCCTCCTCGTTCTCGCGGACACGGTCGCGCGTAGCATCGCCGCCCCGCTCGAACTTCCGGTAGGTGCAATGACCGCGCTAATCGGCGTACCGGTGCTGCTCGTCCTCTTGGCGAAGGCCCGCTGATGTTGCGCGCATCGGGACTTCGTTTGCAGGTGCCCGGACGTATTCTGGTGGATGCGCTGGACTTCGACTTGCAACCCGGCCGTTGTTGCGCGCTGCTGGGGCGCAACGGTTCGGGCAAGAGCAGTCTGCTGCTTGCGCTTGCGGGCTTGCGGCCCTCGCAAGGCGGCGAAGTGCGCTATGCCGATACGCCGCTGCCTGCCGGGCCACAACGCGCACTGCATATCGGCGCGCTCCTGCAGGACGAGCCCGACAGTTTTTGGGGTTCGACACTCGATTACGTCGCACTCGGTCGCGTGGCCCATGCCGGCGCCTTGGTGGGCATCGACGACACGGCTCGCGCTTTGGCGCTCAAAGCTTTGCGCGATATGGACCTCGATATGCATGCGTCACAAAGCTATCGCAGCCTTTCGGGTGGCGAAAGGCAGCGGGCGCGCATTGCGCAGGTGTTGACGCAAGACCCACAAGTTTTTTTGCTGGACGAACCACTCACCCACCTGGATTTGGGGCATCAGTTGCTGGTGATGGAGCATTTCGCGCAGTTGACGCGCCTCGACCGCAGCGTATTGATGTCTTTGCACGAGCCTTTATGGGCCGCAAGTTACTGTGCCGACGCGCTTTTGTTGTATGATGCGGGCCGCTTTCGCCTAGGTTCCGCGCGCGAGGTGCTCACAATAGAAAACCTCGAAGCGCTATACGGCTGTCGCCTCGAAAGCGTAATCTCAGGCGACCGCGCGCTCTTCATTCCTTCCACCGCTTGATTAAAAAATTCATCCGCCGTGTCTTTCGTCTCCGCGAAGGGGAACCGGCAACCATCTCCCTTGAGATCCACGGCATCCGCCGCGAAGGCGTGAGCTATGGCGCGCGCAAAGTATGCGACGTGCTGCAATCGCATGGACACAAAGCCTATGTGGTGGGCGGTGCGGTGCGCGACTTGATGCTCGGGGTGATCCCGAAGGATTTCGATGTCGCCACGGACGCGCACCCCGAAGAAGTGCATCGGCTGATTCGCCGCTCACGCATCATCGGCCGACGTTTCAAACTGGTGCATGCGATGTTCAACGACGAGATAGTCGAAGTCTCCACTTTCCGCGCGGGCGACGGCACGGCGCAAACCGACGAACACGGTCGGGTCTTGCGCGACAACGTCTACGGCAATCGCCAACAGGATGCCGAACGCCGCGATTTCACGGTCAACGCCTTGTATTTCGATCCGGCGACAGAGACGGTCCTCGACTATCACAACGGCGTGCGCGATTTGAAGAAGCGCACCTTGCGCATTATCGGCGATCCGCGTGCGCGTTTTCGCGAAGATCCGGTGCGCATGCTGCGGGCGGTGCGTTTGGCGGCAAAACTGGACTTTCATATCGACACCAAAACCCGGGAGCCGATCAAGGAACAGGCGGAATTGCTCGACAACGTGCCGGCCGCGCGGGTGTTCGACGAAATGCTGAAACTGCTGTTGTCGGGCCATGCCAGCAAATGTCTGCATCGCCTGCGCAACGAAGGTTTGCATCACGGTGTATTACCGCTGCTCGACGTGATCGTGGAGCAGCCTCTAGGCGAAAAATTCGTCAATCTGGCGCTGGCGCAAACCGATAAGCGCATCCGCGAAGACAAGCCTGTGTCGCCTGCCTTCCTGTTCGCGGCATTACTCTGGCACGAAGTTCTGGCCGCCTGGAAAGCGCGCGAAGCGGGGGGCGAGCGGTCCGTTCCCGCGCTATATGCAGCGATGGACGAAGTGCTAGACAAGCAGACCGACAAACTCGCGATTCCGCGCCGCTTGACCACGACCATGAAAGAAATCTGGTCGCTGCAGCCGCGCTTCGAACAACGCTCCGGTCGTCGACCCTTCGCACTGTTGGAACATCCACGCCTGCGCGCCGGGTATGACTTCATGATTCTGCGTACCGAAAGCGGCGAAGCGCCCGGCGAACTGGTCGATTGGTGGCGTCGCTTCATGGAAGCGGAACCCGAAGAACGCGCGAATTTGCTGTTACCCGCCGCTTCGGGCGAGAAAAAACGCCGCAAACGTCGTCGCACCAAAAAAACCGGCAGCGAAGCTTCCGCCGATGAGACAAGCGACGAATCAACCAACATGCCGCTGGACGAATAATGGCGCTCGCCTATATCGGCATCGGCGCAAATCTGGGCGATGCGCGCCAGCATGTCAATCTGGCGATCGCGGCCCTCGATCATCTGCCCAATACACGTCTCGTCGCCTCTTCCTCGCTTTATCGCACAGCGCCCATGGGTTATCTCGATCAACCGGACTTCGTCAACGCCGTCGCCGCGGTAGACACGCAACTCGATCCGCACGCCCTACTCGCCGCATTGCGCGAAATCGAAACGCGGCATGGCCGCGTCCGCGATTTCAAGGATGCCCCTCGGACGCTGGACCTCGATGTATTGCTCTACGAGCAATTGACGCTGGCGGACGAAGTCCTCCACGTGCCGCATCCGCGAATGCACGAGCGCGCTTTCGTGCTCGCGCCATTGGCGGAAATCGCGCCGGAGGCCAACATCCCGAATCTAGGTCGCGTCGCCGAATGGCTTGGTCGCTGCGCAGATCAACAGATCGAAAAGCTTTAGCGTCAGGAAAAAGCGATGTGGTCGAATCCCGCCGTGTGGAAAGCTGCAGGCCTTTTGGTCGCCAGCAACGTCTTCATGACTTTCGCCTGGTACGCTCACCTGAAGAATCTTTCCGCCAAACCCTGGATCATCGCTGCGTTGATCAGTTGGGGCATCGCGCTGTTCGAATATTTGCTGCAAGTGCCTGCGAACCGCATCGGCTATACCGCGCTCAACCTATCGCAGCTCAAGATTCTTCAGGAAGCGATCACGCTCATCGTCTTCGTTCCTTTCGCGCTCTATTACATGGGCCAGCCGCTTAAGCTGGATTATCTGTGGGCGGCCTTGTGTATCATGGGGGCAGTCTATTTCATCTTTCGCAGCTGAATTTATATCTCGCTGCGCACGCTGCAGGATGTCCTTAAGCAAATACCGTCATATTGTCGTCGAAGGCCCGATCGGTGCGGGGAAAACCAGTCTCGCTCATCGATTGAGCGAGCGCCTGGAAGGCGAAGTCCTGTTGGAGCGACCGGAAATGAATCCTTTCCTGCCTCGCTTTTATCAGGACATGCCGCGTTATGCGCTGCAGACGCAACTCTTCTTTCTTTTTCAGCGCGCACAACAGTTGCGCGAATTGGCGCAACTCGATCTTTTCAGCAAAGTCACCATCGCCGATTTTTTCATCGACAAAGACCCCTTGTTCGCCAACTTGATTTTGAGCGGCGATGAGTTGCATCTTTATCAAACGATTTACGAAACGCTGCGACCGCAGGCACCGCGCCCGGATCTAGTCATTTATCTGCAAGCCCCACCGGATACGCTGTACCAACGTGTTAAAAAACGCGGCATTCAATACGAACGGACGATGGGTGAGGAGTACCTGAACGCCTTGTCCGATTCCTATAACCGTTTTTTCTATCACTATGCGGATGCGCCGGTATTGATCGTAAACTCGGAGCATCTGAATTTCGTCGAGCGCGACAGCGATCTCGAACTACTGCTGGAACGCATTTCCGCCATGCGCGGCGGAAGAGAATTCTTCAATGTAGGGGAATAAGGGACAAAGCTAGCTGAATCGAGTATGGTCGCGAGTGCGGGGCTGCGGAGGGCGGAATAGGTTCCATCGGATTCATCGATGGATGCGACCCCGCAGCAGATAGGAAATGTGCCGGTATTCGCAGCCCTGGATGTGCCTATGCGGTCACATCCCCCTCATCGAAAATGAGGGGCCCCTGCTCCGCGCGCCGGCACATGCTGTACGAGCGCCGACAAAGTCCATCACACACCCTTGCCCTTCGTATGAAAATATCGTTTGCTTAAACCCTTAGCAAGAGAGAAATCCATGCGTCTTACACTTGCTGATATCAAAAAAATCCAGGATCGCCGCGAAAAGCTGGTGATGCTCACCTGTTACGACGCGAGCTTTGCGGGCTTATGCGATGGCGCAGGTGTCGAACTCCTACTCATCGGCGATTCGCTAGGGATGGTGATTCAGGGACACGACAGTACGTTGCCGGTGACACTCGAGCAGACTGCCTATCACGTCGCTTGTGTGGCGCGCGGATCACAACGCGGATTCATCATTGCAGACCTCCCTTTCGGCACTTATCAAGGCTCGCCTGAACAGGCATTGCGCAGTTCCGCGACCGTGATGGCGGCCGGCGCGCAAATGGTGAAACTCGAAGGCGGCGTGATCATGCTCGATACGATCCGTTTTCTAGTCGAACGCGGCATTCCGGTCTGCGGTCATGTCGGACTGACGCCGCAGTCGGTGCACCAGTTCGGCGGCTATCGCGTGCAAGGCAAAGGCAATACCGCAGAACGCGTGTTGGCCGATGCGCGCACCGTCGAAGAAGCGGGCGCCGCCATGGTGGTACTCGAAGCGATGCCCGCCGAGCTAGGCACGCGCATTTCGGAAGTGTTGCAAATCCCGACTATCGGGATCGGCGCAGGCGTGGAATGCGACGGACAAGTTCTGGTGCTGCATGACATGCTCGATATCTATCCCGGCCGCAAAGCGCGTTTTGTCCGCAACTTTATGGAAGGCGCAGATAGCGTTGCCGACGCCATCAAACGCTATGTGGTCGCCGTAAAAGACGGCTCCTTTCCCGGACCCGAACATTCCTTTTAATTCCTGAACCACAGAGGACGCAGAGCACACAAAGAATTCTTTTTATCAATCGTGGTTTCTCTGTGCTCTCTGTGTTCTCTGTGGTTAAAGATTTTATTTTATGAAGATCATCAAAACCGTCGCCGAACTGCGCGCCGAACTCAAAGACCGCCGAGTCGCTTGCGTGCCCACCATGGGCAATTTGCATGAAGGTCATTTGCAACTCATGCGTCAAGCGCACACGCAGGGCGATTGTGTAGTCGCGACGATTTTTGTAAACCGCCTGCAATTCGGCCCGAAGGACGATTTCAATACTTATCCGCGCACCTTCGAGGCCGATTGCGCGAAGCTCGAAAGCGAAGGCGTCCACCTTCTATTCGCGCCGCTCGAAAAAGAAATCTATCCGGAGCCGCAGGGCTTCCACGTCGAACCACCCGCCTACGGAGACATTCTCGAGGGCGAATTCCGTCCCGGTTTTTTTCGCGGTGTAGCGACTGTAGTACTCAAGCTGTTCAATATCGTGCAGCCGGAAATCGCCGTGTTCGGAAAAAAGGATTACCAACAACTCATGGTGATCCGAAACATGGTGCGTCAATTCAATCTGCCCATTCGAATCCTCGCGGGCGAGACGGCTCGCGCGGCCGATGGTCTCGCGCTTTCCTCGCGCAACGGCTATTTGTCTGAAACGGAACGAGCGCAAGCCCCTTTGCTTTACCAAACTTTGCATTCGCTGGCCGGCCGCTTGCAAGGTGGGGAACGTGATTTCCCCGCGTTGGAACAGGCCGCCGTGACCCAACTCAAAAGCGCAGGTTGGTTACCGGATTATGTTGCCGTACGGCGGCAAGCCGATCTACAATCGCCAGCCCTCGCGGATCAGTCATTAGTAATACTGGCCGCAGCAAAGCTGGGGACCACCCGGCTGATCGACAATCTAGAGGTTTCCGCTTCGGCTTAGTTTCGTAACTTAGTTTCGACTTAGTTCGCGACTTAGGGGCGCCGGAGAAATGGGAACCCGAACTGGCTTTACCCTTGGAGGAGATCGGCCCGCGCGCGCGTGAGCGAGGCGGTCGTTTGACGTTTTTGGAGAGCGTAAGCGCATGCAACGTACGATGCTGAAGTCGAAGATCCACCGAGCCACGGTCACTCATTCCGAGCTGCAATACGAGGGTTCCTGTGCCATCGACGAAGACCTGCTCGATGCCGCCGATATTCGCGAATATCAGCAAATCGATATTTATAACGTCAATAACGGTGATCGATTTACTACATATGCGATCCGGGCCCAGCGCGGTTCTGGAATTGTTTCGGTGAACGGTGCGGCTGCGCGTAAAGCTGCCGTCGGCGATATCTTGATCATCGCGACTTACGCGACGATGAATGAGATCGAACTCGAACGCTTCGAACCCGACCTCGTGTATGTCGATGCGCGCAATTGCATCAAGCGCCAAGGGCATCAGATTCCGCTGCAACGCGCCTGAGTCCCGCTTCGCCCAATAAAAAAGCCGCCCTTGAGGCGGCTTTTTTATTCCTCACCCGGTTGGAGCGTCTACCGT
>DATEEW010000175.1:0-2920 GCA_035280965.1 Burkholderiales bacterium | reverse complement strand
ATAGATACTTCGATCCTTGGGCGGCTTCGGCGAGTTGGGCCCGCCGGTGAGTTGTAGCGAACGCGCACGCAAAGCCGCGCCCGCGCCAGGCCGCAACTTGTCGGCCTTCTCGAAGACTTCCATTGCGTAATCGCCGGAGGGATCCGCTTTGGGCGTCGAAGTGCCGAGCGTCACGCCGCGATCCAACATCGCGTCGAGCAAATTATCACTGCGGATATTGAAGCTCGGCCCGACGAGCGCGCACAGTTGGTTGCGGATGAATCGTCGTACTACCTTGCCTTTGCCGCTTTTGGCGAGCATTTGCGGATGTTCCATGTTCGCGGAAGCAAAGAGGTCGGCAGCCTCTCCTTTTTCCAAACGTTCGCGCAAAAACCCAGAAGCCCCGAACTCACCGGCGACTTTGGGGCCGCCGGCTTGCGCGTAAGCTGCGCGGACTTCGGTCATCACGCCGCGCAGGCTACCGGCAGCATAAAGCCGCAGCGTTTCCTGCCCGTTCGCATTCACGCTCAACATCCAGATTGCCGCCGCCAACAGCGCTTTCATACGCCCGTGCCGTTGGCGTTGGGATAGAAAAGCTGCTCGCCGTTAATCTTGAAATCGGCGATGGCTTTTTGCCCTTCCGGCGAAACCAACCACTGAATGAAGGCCTGCGCTTGCTGAACTTTCACATGCGGATGTTTGTTGGGATTGACCAGAATCACGCCGTATTGATTGAACAGGCGCTTATCCCCTTCCACCAGCACCACTAAATCGCCGCGATTTTTGAAGGACAGCCAAGTGCCGCGATCGGTCAGCACGTACGCATTCATCGACGATGCGGTGTTCAATGCGGGCCCCATACCCTGACCAGTTTCCTTGTACCACTCGCCTTTATCCGTTTCGATGGGAATGCCGGCGGCTTTCCACAACGCGAGTTCGGCCATATGGGTGCCGCTCTTGTCTCCACGTGAAACGAAAGGCACGTTGGCGGCCTTGATTTTTCTCAGCGTATCGGTCACGTCCTTGGTGCCCCCCAATTTTGCCGGATCGCTTTTCGGGCCGACCACGATGAAATCGTTGTACATCACCGGATAGCGTTTCACGCCGAAACCTTCGCTAAGAAATTTTTCTTCGGCTGCTTTCGCATGTACGAACACCACGTCCGCATCACCCCGACGTGCCATGTCAAGCGCCTGGCCCGTGCCCAGCGCCACCACACGCACGTCCGTGCCGCTCTGCTTCGTGAAGATTGGCAGAATGTGTTTGAACAATCCGGATTGTTCGGTGGATGTGGTCGAAGCGACAGTAATGAATTGTTGAGCACTCGCTTGCGTCGCGATCAACGTCAATGCGCACACGCCAACGACGATAATTTTTCTGCGCATCAAATCCATGGAAGTTCTCCTCTTATGAAAGCAGCCGCCTCGTCGGTGGCCGGTACGGTAAAGAAACGATCGGCTCGCGTCACTTCAAGTACACGGCCTTCCTGCAAATAAACGATTTCGTCAGCCAGACGGCGCGCTTGGCCGAGGTTGTGCGTGGTCATCACCAGTTTCGTTCCGGCGGCGTGAATGGCGGCGATGATCCGCTCCACCTCCGCGCTGGCGCTGGGATCCAGATTCGCGGTGGGTTCATCCAAAAAAAGCACTTCGGGACGCAAAGCCCACGCGCGCGCAAGAGCGAGACGTTGCTGTTCGCCGCCGGACATCACGCGCGCCGAACGCATGGCCAATTGCGCCAGACCGACGCTCTCCAATGCTTCCATCGCTCGAGCATGCGCCAGCTCTCCGTTAATGCCGCGCACGCCAAGGGCATATTCAATATTGCTCAAGGCGGAACGGCGCAACATCACCGGCCGCTGAAACACCATTGCTTGCCTTGCGGCGCATTGCCGGGAATCACCTCGCGCCCATTGCAACTCTCCGCTCGTAGGCCGCAGCAAACCGTGACATATGCGCATTAAAACGCTCTTGCCTGCGCCATTGGGGCCCAAGATCACGGTGCGCACGCCTGCCTCAATGCGCAAGGAAACGTCGCGCAGAATGGCGCGTCCGCCTGCTTCGAAATTCACGCGGCGCAGTTCCAGCGGCAGGATAGATTGCGGTTCAGCCATATCGCTTCTGCGCCACTTCTTTAGTGAAATAAGCGATTGCGTTCAAAGCGATCACTATAGAAATAAGCACAACGCCCAGACCGAGCGCCAGCGGCAGATCGCCTTTGCTGGTTTCGAGTGCGATCGCAGTCGTCATGACCCGCGTCACGCCGTCGATGTTGCCGCCGACGATCATGACTGCGCCGACTTCGGCGACCGCGCGGCCGAAACCGGCCAGTATCGTCGTCAACAGAGAAAAGCGTGTGTCCCACAGCAATGTGAATGCAGCGCTGATGGGGCTCGCCCCCAAGGAACGCAGATGCTCATGGTATTCGCGCCATGCGTCTTCAATAACCTGACGCGAAAGCGCGGCAATGATGGGCGTGATAAGAACCGCTTGAGCGATGACCATTGCAGCAGGCGTAAACAGGATGCCGTATTGGCCAAAAGGGCCTGCGCGCGATAACAACAAATAAACGACCAGGCCAACGACAACAGGCGGCAAGCCCATCATCGCGTTCAGCACAATGATCAGCACCTTGCGGCCAGGGAAACGCCCGACTGCAACAGCGGCCCCTAAGGGGAGGCCAAGCAATGCGGCGAAAAAAACAGCGGAAAGCGAGACGCGCAAGCTCAGTCCGACGATGCTCAACAGTGCGGCATCGGCGTGCGCAATCAAAGAGAAGGCTTGCTCGAAAGCGAGCGAAAGACTATTCACAAATTAGGCGCTATCGCGCGTATAAACGAGGAGGCTCCGCTATCCGACCGATCGTTATGCTTGGGCGAAGCAGGAGCCGGGCGAGCTTATGCCAGCTAGGCGGCGCGCACAATATGCTGTTTACAGCATAT
>DATEEW010000174.1:0-2869 GCA_035280965.1 Burkholderiales bacterium | reverse complement strand
TCGTTGCATTGGGAATTGATGTTCACGCGCGCGATTTTTCAGACCCCCGATATGATCGCTCAACATCACATCCTCAACGAGGCGGCCGAGTTGATCGATGCCGGTGTAATTTGCACGACCTTGGGTGAACATTTCGGCACTATCAATGCCGCAAACCTCAAGCGCGCGCATGCGCTGCTCGAATCGGGCAAAGCCAAAGGCAAGATCGTGCTGGAAGGCTGGGCGTAGCGCAGGATCAAATCCGACGCCCGCGCGACGCAATGTCACAACTCATCGATCTCGTCAGCGAGCATGGGCTTTGGGTGGTCTTTCTGACTACCCTTGCCGCTCGGGTGGGTTTGCCTTTGCCCGCCGCGCCTTTGCTGATCGTTGCCGGCGGCATGGCGGTTTCGGAACAAATCTCGATGACAGCCGTGTTGTCCGTTGCGGTGATCGCCAATGTATTGGGCGACGGGGCATGGTTCTACGCCGGACGCACACACGGGGCACGCGTAATGCGGCTGCTTTGTCGCATATCGCTTTCTCCCGACTCTTGCGTGCGTCAAAGCGAATCGCTGATTTCTCGTTGGGGCGGCAGTTCGCTTATCGCCGCCAAATTCGTACCGGGTGTTTCGGTCGTCGCGGCACCCATGGCCGGCGCGCTCGGCATGTCTGTCGCGCGTTTTCTCTTTTACGGTGCTTTGTCGGGTGCCTTGTGGTCGGTCGCTTATCTGGGGCTGGGATTGATTTTTAGCGATCAGATTCAAGTCGTGTTGAATGCCATGGCGAACGCCGGCAGCGTGGCGACGGCGGTGATATTGATTCTTGTGCTTGCCTTCGTTGCATGGCGCTATTGGCGACGCGCCGTTTTTCTACGCAGTATAGAAATGTCTCGAATCACGGTGGACGACCTCTATCGCCTCATTGAAGAAGGCATTGATCCTTTGGTAATTGACGTACGTTCGGAGGCGGGCTTTCTAATGGATGCGCGACAGATTCCCGGCGCGCTTAACATCAATCTGGACGACTTGCGCCGCCGCGCGCGTGAATTGCCCCGCGACCGCGAGATCGTGGTGTATTGCAATTGCCCGAACGATGCGTCCGCCGCGCGCGCCGCGCGCATTCTTGCCGGTCAAGGTTTCACACGGGTGCGACCTTTGGAGGGTGGCATCGACGCTTGGGTCGCCGCCGGCCGCGATACAGTTGTTTTCGAAATCGGCGCTCGCGCGAGGTGATTTCTGCATCGCTTGGTCGCGGACGTTAAGGCCGGTTCACCAATACCAATGTTTCGGAAGGCGGAAGATCTCGGATCGCCACGAATGCTGCACCTTCAGCTGTGCGTTGGACCGGTACCGTGGAACCGATAGGATGCGAGCCGTTGAAGCCCCCATCCGCCGTAGCGGTATTGAGCACAACGGTCAACGCGGCGCCGCTTAGATTTGCATCGACGATGACATCTGCGCCGCGCGATTCGGCGCCATGCACATTCACGATAACCAACGCTTCTTCGTCGTCGAGAATGCGCGACCAAGCGAGCAACTCGCCCGGACCATGGACCGCAAAGGCTCGACCAAGAAAGGAAGTCGGCCGGAGATATTGCCGACCGACGCGTAAAACCGGAAAACGCGCACGCAATGCGCCTAGCATGCCGATTCGCTGGAAGGCTGTGCTATCCGGGTCGAATAAATGTCGGCCGGTGGTTCCCAACGGCCCGAAGCCCGGCAATGCGTTGTCGCTTTGCAGTCCATCGCCGGTACCGGCGTCGCGCAGCGGATGCGAGCCGCCGAACATCGTTTCGCGCAAATAGCGATCGCTGCCCTTCCATTCAGGCAAAAATTGTCTGGCGTCGTTCTCCGGTCCGCCCAAGGATTGCTCGCTGCCGTAATACACGCACGGAATGCCGAGCGTGAAGTATTGCAAGGCGACACCCGCGGCAATTTGATGTGGCGATGTAGCCTCCGCCGAGAAGCGCAGCTTTTGGCCGAACACATGGTCGTGGTCGTCCAGGATCGAGACATGGCGCTTGCCCAAGTTGCGATGCGAACCCAGCATTGCGCCCGTTTGAAAGCCGTTGAAATAAACATTTGGATGTTCCAGGCCTTTTGCCAGAGCGTGCAGCGCCAGGCGTGCCTGCCCGATGTCCAACGCCGCATTCATGTTGCGATCCAGCGCATCGAGATAACGTTGCTGCGGTTCGTCGCCGCCCGCGACTTCGCCGACGAGAAAGAAATCCGCCTTTCCCAGATTTGCCGCGAATTCCTTGATCCCACCGCAGAAGTTGCGCGCTTCTTCGAAAGACACATGTTTCAAGGTGTCGATGCGAAAGCCGTCGCAATCGGTGAGGGCAATCCAATACTTGTAGCAAGCCGCCAGATCAGTGAGCAGTCCGCGTTCGCGCAAATTGAAGTCGCGCAGGTCGATGAAATCCGAACGCTTATGTTCGGCGAATTCGTCGCCGATATCGCCGCTTCCCAGGCTTCCCGCGCCCGCGCGCGTGTAGCGTTCGGGGTCTTGCAACTCTCGCGGCCATACGCCGTCGTTCGGATCGTTCAAGGAGGCCGTGTCGACCAGTGCCTGATCGTTGCCCGTTTTCCTGCGCCAACCGCCAAAGGGGTAGCGGCCGCCGGTGTAATGCGGTGTATAGGCCCCGCCGGGCAGATCCGTGGGATACAACCAGTTATCGCCGGAGTGATTGAAAATCACATCCAGAATAATCCGCATCCCTTGCTGGTGCGCGCTTTGCACCAGGGCCACCAGATCGTCGCGCGTGCCGAACCGCGGGTCCACTTCCAGAAAATCCTGGATGCCGTAACCGTGGTAGGTGTTCAAATGTTTGCGTTGACGAAAAATGGGACCGACCCACAAGGTCGTCACATTCAACTGCTTCAAA
>DATEEW010000173.1:0-7030 GCA_035280965.1 Burkholderiales bacterium | reverse complement strand
ACTGCGGCGCGAAGCCGAACGTGCCAATCGCGCCAAGGACGAATTTCTCGCCATCGTCTCGCATGAATTGCGCTCGCCACTTAATGCACTGCGCGGCTGGAGTTTTCTCTTGGGCAATTCCAAGGACCCGGATACGAGTCTTATCGAACGCGCGACGCAGGCAATCAAGCGGAACGTCGATCACCAAGCGCGATTAATCGACGATCTGCTCGACACGTCGCGCATCATGAGCGGCAAGCTCACCTTGGAACGTCGACCGTTGAATCTCGTCGAAGCAGTGAACAGCGCCATCGAAGTCGTTCGCCCCGCCGCCGTGGCTAAACGCATCGCGATCGACCACCACATAGAAACAGCTGCGTTGGGTATCGATGGCGATCCCGCTCGACTGCATCAGATTGCGGTCAATCTGCTTACCAACGCTGTGAAGTTCACGCCTGAAGAGGGACGCATCGACGTCAGCACGATGTCGGTAGGCGATAACGCGCGCTTAATCATCAAGGATAGCGGCGCCGGCATCGCGCCGGATTTTCTTCCGCATGTGTTCGAACGTTTTTCGCAAGCAGACACCTCGACGACGCGCAAGCACGGTGGCCTCGGAATCGGCTTGGCCCTGGTCCGACATTTGGCCGAAATGCATGGCGGTCGCGCATGGGCCGAAAGCGATGGCTTAGGCAGCGGCGCCACCTTTTTTGTGGACATTCCACTCCCGCATAGCGGCGCTTCTTTGGGCGAGGCTGCGGTTGTCACGCCGGCCGCAGAGATTCAAAGCGACACATTGAAGGGGTTGTTGATTTGCGCCGTCGACGACGATCCGGATGCGCGCGATATCGTGAACGCGACGCTACGACGCGCCGGGGCGACTGTTCATAGCGCCGCTTCAGGGGCGGAGTTCATTGCCATATTGGACAAGCTGATTCCAGAAACGCCGCCCCAAGTATTGTTACTCGATTTGGCGATGCCCGGCGAAGACGGCTTTGGGGTATTGAATAACACGCGCGCGCTGGAACGGCGTAAAGGGTTCGATGGCGAACACTTCATTCCCGCCATCGCCGTGACGGCCTTTACCGATATCGATCGCAGCCGCGTGCTCGAAAAGGGCTTTAGCGATCACGTGGCTAAACCTATTGATCCGATCCTTCTGATCGGTACGATTCGACGCGCTTTGCGTCAGCGCGATCCGGTGTGAAAAGGTGTGCGGGCGTCGGAACGCCCCTTGCCTGTAGCGCAGTATGTCGAAAAGCCTTGCATGGTCAATTGCCCTGTTTTGCGCGTTGCACGCGACTGCTTCCGCAGAACCAAAACCCGAGAAATCGGAGTGGGTAAAACGCTGCGATCGTCTGAAAGAGGATCGTCGCATTGCTTGTCTGGATGAAGTGCGCGCCGAAGCGCAAAAGCGCTTTCTCGAACAACAAGATGCCGCAGCCAAACCTACAGAGAAAGCGGCCGAAGCGCCGAAAAAACCTTAGGGTTTCGGGTTTAAGCCGGAATCGGCTCGGAGAGCGACATGCGGCGGCACAGATCGGCGCAATGGCGGCAAGTGTCGACACAGGTTTGCATATCTCCCACTTCTGCGCAGCTATGCGCGCAAGCTTCGCAGATTTCAGCGCAGAGGCCGCAGACCTTGTTGTGCAGAATCGGGCTTTGAATCAGATAGTCGGCTGTTGCTCTACAGATTTCCGCACAGCCCAGCATGAGACCAAAGTGCTGCGTCTCGGTATGTTTGCCCCCCACTCGCAGGCAATGTTCCATCGCCTCGCTCAGGCATATTCGCGCGCAGCGACTGCAAGCCTCGACGCACGCATCGAGATGATCTGCAGGCGTCAAGTCGGTGGGGATGATTTCGGGCATTGCACGCTCCTGCTGGCCAAGGTGCAAGCCCTGTTCCCGTGAATTCCCCAACTCGCCGTCTAGCCGTGCAGCTTCATCGCTGTGACGGGCAGCGAATCAGGCACGGCCCGATACGTCCTGGGTGGAACCCACCAACTGTTCCTTGTAGCGGATAATTTCGGTGCAAAGATGGCGCAAAGTGGCATCGATCCGATCTTCGAGCAGGGGAAAGAGTTCCTCTTCCTCCGTGGCGATATGGGATTCGACGATGTCCATCAAATCCAGCATTCGCGTGTCGAAATTTGCGTCCTCCGAAGGGAGTCCTTGCAGGGAATTGATCAGTTCCGCCATCTCTTGGTGGTCTTGCGTGGCCTCGTCGATCAATTCCACATCCTCTGCGCGCACGATGGGATAAAACACCTCCAATTCGATCCGATTGTGTAAATCCAACTGCATGCAAATGGTCTGCGCCAGCGTTTCGCGCACGGGCGAGTCGTCGTCCATTGCCTGCTGATAGTCGTCGAAAAGGGCGCTGATTTCTTGATGGTCTGCGCGCAGAAGGTCGGTGGCGCGCTGACTATGCGGGGCCTTGTCGTTCAAGGCGGTATCCAAATCCATGATGTCCTCGGAAGGGTGGTTGCTATCCAAGGAGCATCAAGCGTTCCCGCTTGCCGTTTAAGCGAAATCAGGTGGAAATCGGCGGGCCGGATTGCCGCAAATTCAATGCGAGGGATTGTTTGATGCTGCGTGCCGCGTTTAGTGCGCCGATTACACGTTTTAAACGCGTAGCCTGGCCTGGGGCAAGGGAACCCAGTATGTTGCGCGAAGCGTCCAATTCGACCTCGAGGAGTGCGACCAGCGCTTCGTCGACGGCGAGAAAACGATTCAATAACTGGCGCGCCTCGCCAGGTGTTTCGCCCAGTCTATCGGCGATTTCGCGCAATTCGCGCAATAGCTCTACGTAACCTTCCAGCTCCACGAAACGCCCTTTCCGTATTTTTATTACTTAGTCGTCGTTATTGCGTGCCGAGCGCGAAGCTAAATGCTGCCCGGTAGGAAGTCAAGATTGCGAGGGTGGATCTGAATTCTCGTGAACGGAAGATTCGCCCCGCCGCAGGCGTCCGGCAAGCAGCGTTTTCAAACCGCGGCTCGCGCGCGCCAACAAAACGAGCGAATGTAAGTCCGAAGCGCTATCGGGGGGAAGGGGAAATTTTCCTTCGACGCGTTCAAGCAAATCGACGATGCGCGTCATCAGTTTCGCATCCTCTTCCAGCAGACGCGCGACTTCGAGTCTCAAGCCTTGTGCAGAGCGCATGCTGATCTGATCCGTGAGGGCCGACAGCGTGACGAGATCGTCCTTACCTTCCAAAACCGTGCTCCGTTTGGGATGTGTGTGTTTTAAGGATTGTCGAAGCGGTTTGCGCTGCCTTTACGGCAGTCTGCTTAGTTTTTTGCGCGCATTGTACGCTGCACTTACCCAAAGACTTCAACTTTTTCGGCGGCGACCTTCGGTGCGGGATTAGAAACCGGTAAAGATGACCCGCGGCATTGTGGCTAACCGGTAAGCAAGAAATATTTTCTAAGCGAGCGCCAATGGGGTTGTCATGGCCACCGGATATCAGCGAGACATTCCGATAGGCTAGCCGAAAGGCCAGCGGCTTGCCGCTTAGGCCTGCCAGACCGCATAACCCTTGGTGCGCAGTTCCTCGGCCAGTTCCACTTCCATGGTTCGGGCTGCAGCATAAGGCATGGGGTTAAAAAAGGCGTAGAAGTCGGGGCGCAGGCGTAGACCGTATTCCAACACGTAGCGATTACCTTTGTACCCGCGCTTGTGATTGGCGTAACGTTCTTCGACCTTGAGGCCGGTGCACCCTACGTAAAGGCAGGGCTTGGTGGGGTCGTAGCCGCGGTTGGCCTCGCGGAAGGCTTTGTGATTGAGCACCTTGTCGTCGAGTTCGACGACATACACGCTATGACGGTAGCGAGGTTTGGCAGAGGCGGGCGGCACGCCTGCATTTTAGGGCTTTAAATCCACTCGTAGATCGGGTGTTGAGCGTACCCGCCAAAGGACTGCTCGCCGGATGTTGCGTAGCCCTCAGTGTAGAGCCACCGCTTCACCGCGGTTGCCAGCGTTTCGGCGCCCGCGGGTTTTTTCAGATAATCATCGAAACCGGCTTCGCGCAGGCCTTCCTCGCCGTCGGGGGGCGGATAAGCGCTATAGGCAACGAGACGGGGACGATCTTTGCCCCAGCGCGCGCGAATCTCGCGCGCCAATTCCGTCCCATCCATGCCGGGCATGCTGATATCACAGAGCACAACGCGCACTTTGTGGCGTTCCAGCCAGTACAGTGCTTCGACGCCGCTGTGTTTAAGCGTCGAGCCGATACCGTAACGCGCCAGCATCACTTGCGCCAATGTGGCGGTCATTGTTTGGTCATCCACGATCAGAATCATGATTGCCCCTTATTTATCTTGTCTACGCCTTTCGCGGGTGTAAGGCGCGAGCGCATATTAGCGAGCGTTTCGACCTAAGGTGGCATTCGGGAGAGACTTTTGTCTCAGTGAAACTTATGCTGTTGACATGGTCGCGACGAGCGGCGCTTTTTGGCTGAGTGAACGGTAGGCGGTGCCGAAAAAACGACGGCGGTGATTAGCCGTAGCGCTGCAATTCGAAGGCTTCCGCGTATGGATGTCCGCTACCGGCGGCGGCATGGCGATTCACGCTCAATACCCGTTCATCGAAGCCCAGGCCGCGCGAGCGCAAGTTGCGTTCGTGCTGTGAACGATGCAAACGAAGCAACTGTGCTTTCCAGTTCGCCTCTTCTTCGCCGAAATACGTCAGCAGATCGTTGCGCATGCCCAGTGTTTTGGCATCCAGATTCATGCACGCCCAGAGCTGCATGCGGTCTTGAGAGGCGATGCCGTGGAAGCTTTCGAAGGTTCGTCGATGGGTTCGGTTGCTGTCGTTACCGTGGGGCAGAAAGACCAGTTCAGGCTGGAGCGAGCGTAAATAGTCGCGTAGACGTTCCTCGTCGATCGTGGCGTCTTCGCTTTCCCATAAACGTAGAAAACGAAGTCTTTCGGTCGGCAGGCCGAACAGCGTACAACTTGCCCGCTGCTCCGTCTCGCGAATAACGGCTTTCTCCTCGGGCGTCCGTGCGCCTTGGAAGCCGTCTTCCACACCGCTGGCGCCGCTGGTCAATACCGCCACATGGATTTCGTGCCCGCGCTGCTGCAGCAGTCGCATGGATACGGCGATTGCGTCGAAATCGTCCGGATGCGGGGCGAGCACCGCGATCCGCAGCGGAATGGGGAAGGCGACCTCTTGCAGCATTAAAGGCCGGGATCCGGAAAAAAGTTCGCTCGACGGCTGGTGCATCGTTCCTCCGCTTGGGGTTGCGAATGGTACATGCGAGCCGGGAACGTTCAGCCCAAGGGCCGATAGAGGTGCGATAAATCGATGGGCACTTCTTCGATTTCGTAGTCGACATTCATGGTTTCGCGGGTCTGAGTACGCAACTCCTGCATGCGAGTCCAGGCGTCTTCCAGATCCCGGTAAGCGCGCGGCTTGTCCCCATAAAGGTGCAGGGCGGAAATTCTTCCCTGTTGGCCGCGTAGGCGGGTGGCATTGATGACAAAAATAGGCATTCGAGGCTCCTGCAGAAATACTGTATGCATGAACAGTACACAAATATTTCGGCAAAGTGAAGCCCCGGCACGCGGCCCGGATTAAAAAAGTGAGCTTAGTTTAGGCGGCGCGACGCAGGGGGTAGGTGATCAACGCGTCGTTGCTGCGCTCGGTGGCCAGCATTCGGCAAAGCGCTTCGAAATCGTCATAAAGCTCGTCTTCGACATCAAGGCCCGACGCGCTAGGCGCCGTGCGCAAAATGCGCTCGAGTTCTTCGGGTGTGGTGGGATCGGCTCCGTTCATGGCAGAACATATAGCCATCGGCGTGCCTACTCGTCGATACATCTTGGGGCGTACGCCTTTTTTGTCCCGGTCAAACAAAGACATGCGCATTACACTTAGGTATTGACCTTAGTGATGCAATTCTTTATAGTTAGGCGTATGCCTAACTATTCTTCCGATTTGAACGCCGTGTTTCAGGCGCTCGCAGACCCAACCCGGCGAGCGGTGCTCGAACGGCTCGGCAAAGGCCCCGCTCAAGTCACAGAACTCGCCGAGCCTTTCGATATGGCGCTCCCTTCCTTCGCGCAGCACCTGAAGATGTTGGAGCGCTGTGGGCTCATTCGAACCGAAAAAATCGGACGCGTGCGCACCGTCGAACTCGCCCCCAAGAAATTAAAGGAAGCGGAGCGCTGGATGGCAGAGCAGCGCGCCTTGTGGGACCGCCGCCTTAATCAACTCGATACCTTCCTGTTTCAACAAAAGGAGAAACGCTGATGTCCCGCCTTATCGATATTCGACCCGATCCCAAACTCGATCTCGTGCTGGAGCGCTACGTGGATGTGCCCCGCGAAAAAGTATGGGCGGCCTGGACGAAGCCCGAACAACTCAAGCAATGGTTCGTGCCCGCGCCATGGACGATCGCGGAATGCGAACTCGATTTGCGGCCCGGCGGCATATTTCGTTCAGTAATGAAATCGCCGGAAGGTCAGGCCTTCACCAATCTTGGTTGCTATTTGGAAGTCACGGAGAACCAGCGGCTGATCTGGACCGATCTGATGGGACCAGGTTATCGTCCGCTGGATAAGTCCATCGCGGACGAAGGTTGTTGTGGTTTTTTGACCGCAATCATCACGCTCGAAACCGTGGGGAAGGGGACGAAGTATTCGGCTGTGTGCCTGCATCGCAGCGAAGAGAGCCGCAAAAAGCATGAAGACATGGGCTTCCAGGACGGCTGGGGCACGTGCCTCGATCAGATGGTGGAGTTGATTCAGTCGGGGCGCGTTTGATAGACCGCGAATGTTTTCTCGCGTTGTGTTGCAAGCAGTGTTTATCGTAAGTGCTCGAAGGAAGAATTAGAGGCGGCGGGAATTGGCCTTGCAGGCCGCGGCCTCGCACATAGGCTCGGCCCGTTTCGCGGGCAATGAATGTGCGCAGGCACATTCATCGAATTCCCCGCGAAACCCCGCGTCCGCAAGCCCTCTACAGACAGTTCTACATACTTAGCCATGCCAACTTAAGTTTTAACCGGTAGTCCGCCGACTGGCGGGCTGACTACAAGCGAGGCACCTAAAT
>DATEEW010000172.1:0-8178 GCA_035280965.1 Burkholderiales bacterium | reverse complement strand
AAACCGAAGCGGCGCCGGCGCCGTACGCACCGGGCTGGTGCCGATAGCCCGCGTTTTTGTGTCCACTTGCCCGCATATCTAGGGCTGGGAACGCTGCAAAATCGCCGCCATCCAAGGGAGTAAGAGCGTCTGCGTGCGGCGAGATGGAGGGTCGATTTCGCCTCGCTTCCTCGTCCGATGTCATGGCGATGTTCCTAGCCAGCAAACGACGCGCCGGAGAGGCTGGAATATAGCTGCGATGCCGCCTGGCGGGCCTAGACCGAAGAGCGGCTCGCGAGACTGGGTGATTGAGGGTTTAATAGCGACCCGTTATAAGAAAATCACCAAACCTTCGTTCCCAAGCATATGGGTGGCGTGGACAATCCTTTCCTTAATGACCTCCAGCAATAAGAGGAACTGCATATGAGCTTACGTTTAGGCGATACCGCACCGGATTTCGAACAGGAATCCACCGCAGGAAAAATCCGTTTTCATGAATATTTGGGCAATAGCTGGGGCGTGCTGTTTTCGCACCCCGCCGATTTCACGCCCGTATGCACGACCGAACTGGGCTATACCGCCAAACTGAAAGACGAATTCGATAAACGCGGCGTCAAAGTGTTGGCGCTGTCTGTCGATCCGGTTGAATCGCATAACAAGTGGGTCGGCGACATCAACGAAACGCAGAACACGACCGTCAATTTTCCGATCCTCGCTGATGCCGATCGTAAAGTCGCGACGCTGTACGACATGATTCATCCGAATGCGAGCGCGACAGCCACCGTGCGGTCCGTATTCGTGATCGATCCGCAAAAAAAAGTTCGTCTGACAATTACGTACCCTGCGCCGACGGGCCGTAACTTCGACGAAATTCTGCGGGTCATCGATGCGCTGCAATTGACCGACAGCAATAGCGTAGCGACGCCGGTGAATTGGAAGCAGGGCGACGAGGTCATTATCGTGCCTTCGTTGACGGATCCCGAAGTCTTGAAGCAGAAGTTTCCTCAAGGCTTTCGCACCGTGCGGCCCTATTTGCGTTACACCTCCTTGCCGAAAAGCAAATAGGCGAAGCGCAAGTTTTGCGCGTCTGCATGAATGGGCCTTCGGCCGAACGCCGGATGCCCGCCGTGCCGAACTGATTATTTGGAGACGAAAATGTCTATTCAATTTGCGCGCCGCGCATTAGTCGCGGCGCTTTTGTTTCTAAGCGCCTCCGCTTTTGCGGAGACTTCCATTTTGAATGCTTCCTATGATGTCGCGCGCGAGTTGTACAAGGATTACAACCCCGCGTTCGTCAAATACTACGAAGCCAAAACCGGCGAGAAGGTGACCGTCAACCAATCGCATGGCGCCTCCAGCAAACAAGCGCGTTCGGTTGTGGACGGCTTGCAAGCCGATGTGGTGACCATGAACCAGGCCAACGACATCGACTTGCTGCATGAGCGCGGCGGTCTGGTGCCGGCCGACTGGGCCAAGCGCTTGCCGAATCGCAGCATCCCCTATCAATCGACCATGGTCTTCCTGGTGCGCAAAGGCAATCCAAAGGGCATCAAGGATTGGGAAGATCTGATCAAGCCGGGTGTGGAAGTCATCATTCCCAATCCCAAGACCGCGGGCAACGGCCGTTACACTTATCTAGCCGCTTGGGGAACGGTGATTAAAAAAGGCGGCGACGAAAACAAGGCGCGCGAGTTCGTCACCAAGCTGTTCAACAATGTGCCGATCCTCGACACGGGCGGACGCGGGGCGACGGCCACTTTCACCCAGCGTGGCATCGGCGATGTGCTGGTCACTTTCGAAAACGAAGTGTTCCTGATCAAGAAGGAACTGGGCAGCGATTACGACATCGTTTATCCGAGCTGGTCCATCGCGGCCGAAAGCCCGGTGAGCATTGTCGATAAAGTGGTCGACAAACGCGGCTCGCGCAAAGTGGCCGAGGCCTACTTGCAATATCTGTACTCCGACGAAGCGCAAGAGATCGCCGCCAAGCACTACTATCGACCTGTGGTCGAAAGCGTGGCGAAAAAATACGCCGGCCAGTTCCAGAAAATCAATTTGTTCAATATCGACGATATGTTCGGCGGCTGGACGAAAGCGCAAGACAAACATTTCGACGACAACGGAATTTTTGATCAAATCTATCAGGCTAAAAAGTGACCCAAAGAATGGTCCGTCACAGCGTGCTGCCGGGCTTCAATATCGCGCTCGGCTTTACACTGCTGTATTTGAGTTTAATCGTTCTGATTCCCCTGTCGGCGACCTTCCTCAAAACGGCGGCGCTGACTTGGGAACAGTTCTGGGCAACGGTGACGACCGCGCGGGTCGTCGCCTCCTATAAGCTCACCTTCGGCGCGTCGCTCATCGGTGCTGCGATCAATGCGGTATTCGGTTTGATTGTCGCGTGGGTATTGGTGCGCTACACGTTTCCGGCCAAGCGTTTCATCGATGCGATGGTGGATTTGCCTTTTGCCTTGCCCACCGCGGTGGCCGGCATCGCGTTGACCGGAATCTATGCGCCGAACGGCTGGATCGGGAAGTTCGCAACCGATCTGGGATTCAAAATCGCATTCACTCCGCTGGGCGTTGTGATCGCGCTGACTTTCATCGGTTTGCCCTTCGTGGTGCGCACCGTGCAACCGGTGCTTGAAGATCTGGAACCCGAGCTTGAAGAGGCCGCTGCCAGTCTGGGCGCCAATCGCTGGCAAACCTTCAGACGCATTATCTTTCCGGCGGTTCTTCCGGCTTTGATTACCGGCTTTGCAATGGCTTTCGCGCGCGCGGTGGGCGAATACGGCTCGGTCATTTTTATTGCGGGAAATCTACCTTTTAAAACCGAAATCACGCCACTGCTGATTATCAGCAAGCTTGAGCAATACGATTATGTCGGCGCGACCGCACTTGCCGTCGTGATGCTGGTCGTGTCCTTCGCCCTGTTGTTGACGATCAACCTTTTGCAATGGTGGGCGTCGCGTCGCGGCGCCAAGATTAGATAAATATGTCCGCCGTCCTCACAGCCCCGCGATCCATCGCGGTGAACCCTAGCGAAAGCCACAGGCGCGCGACAACCGAGCCGGCGCTGGTGAAGTGGTTGCTCATTACCGTTGCGCTCGGCTTCATGACGCTGTTTCTGTTTGTGCCGCTTGTGGCCGTCTTCGTCGAAGCCTTGCGCAAGGGATGGGAAGTGTATTTCGCCGCGCTGGTGGAACCGGATGCACTCCATGCCATTAAGCTGACGTTGATCGCGGCCATCATTGCGGTGCCGCTCAATCTGGTTTTCGG
This sequence comes from Burkholderiales bacterium, assembly GCA_035280965.1. GTDB lineage: Bacteria > Pseudomonadota > Gammaproteobacteria > Burkholderiales > SG8-39 > DATEEW01. The sequence continues at coordinate 4,920 of DATEEW010000172.1, read as the reverse complement.
CGTGGCGGCGGCATGGTGTATCGCAAAGTTTGATTTCCGCGGCAAGAGCGTACTCACGACGCTTATCGATTTGCCTTTCTCGGTTTCACCCGTGGTGGCCGGTCTGATCTATGTGCTCATCTTCGGTGCGCAGGGCTGGTTCGGTCCCTGGCTTTTCGACCATGATGTGAAAATTATTTTCGCGGTACCCGGGATCGTACTGGCAACGGTTTTCATTACCTTCCCCTTCGTCGCCCGCGAGCTCATACCGCTGATGCAGGCGCAAGGTAGCGACGAAGAAGAAGCGGCGCGTGTGTTGGGTGCTTCCGGCTGGCAGATTTTCTTCAGGGTCACGCTGCCCAATATCAAATGGGGCTTGTTGTACGGCGTCATTCTTTGTAATGCGCGCGCAATGGGTGAGTTCGGCGCAGTTTCGGTCGTTTCGGGCCATATCCGCGGCCAGACCAACACCATGCCGCTGCATATCGAAATTTTGTACAACGAATATCAGTTTGCCGCCGCCTTTGCCGTGGCTTCAGTGCTGGCCCTGCTTGCGTTGGTGACACTCGGATTGAAGAGTTTTGTCGAATGGCATGTGCGCAAGGAAATGCAAGTCGGTGGACCGATGGAAGCCCCGGCTGCTTAGGAGAAAGAAATGAGTATCGAAGTCAGGAACATCACCAAGCGCTTCGGCAATTTTACTGCGCTCGACAACATCTCCCTGGATTTTCCGACGGGCGAGTTGGTCGCGCTGCTGGGGCCTTCAGGTTGCGGCAAGACTACGTTGTTGCGCATCATCGCGGGGCTGGAGTATGCAGACCAAGGCGAAATTCTGTTCGCGGGCGCAGATGCGTCATTTCAAGATGTGCGCGAACGCCAGGTGGGTTTCGTGTTTCAGCACTACGCCTTGTTCCGGCACATGAACGTGTTCGACAACGTCGCCTTCGGCTTGCAGGTGAAGCCGCGCGCCCAGCGGCCGAATAAAAGCGAAATCGCGGACCGCGTGCATTCGCTGCTCAAGCTCGTGCAGCTCGACTGGTGTGCCGATCGATATCCCTCGCAATTGTCGGGCGGTCAGCGTCAGCGTATTGCGCTCGCACGGGCCCTTGCGGTCGAGCCGAAGGTATTGCTGCTGGACGAACCTTTCGGCGCGCTCGACGCCAAGGTGCGCAAGGAATTGCGTCGCTGGCTGCGTCGCCTGCACGATGAAATCCATGTAACCAGTATTTTCGTCACCCACGATCAGGAAGAGGCGCTGGAAGTGGCCGACCGTGTGGTGCTGATGAACGCCGGACGGATCGAACAGTTAGGGACGCCGGAAGAGGTATACGACTCTCCCGCGACGCCCTTTGTGTACGGCTTTCTCGGCAATGTGAATCTCTTTCATGGCCGCGCCCACGAAGGCTGGCTGCATTTGGCCGACGACATCGTACTGGAAGCCGCCGAACACGCCGATGCGCAGGACGCGCCCGCGGTCGCTTTCGCCCGCCCGCACGAACTCGAGGTCGACCGCTATTCGCCCGGCATCAGCGGTATCCGGGTTCAGCTCAATCGGGCCCTGGTGGTGGGGCCGACCGCCCGGCTGGAACTTGAACGGGAAGACAACGGTGGTATTGTTGAGGCTGAAATCCCTGCCGATCGGTATCGGGCGCTGAAGCTCTACGAAGGCGAAAGCCTGGTGGTGCGGCCGAAACGCTTGCAGGTGTTTCTGAACCCGTCCACCACAGACGCCGGCCGCGCAAGCGCCGTCGGCGGGAGATAGATGAGCAGCAAAATTCCCAATCCGCGCTGGATTTCGACCGAAGGCGAAGTGATTTCCTGCAATGAAAAACTCAAAGTTCTGCGGCAGAACCTGGAAGAAATCCGTCAGGTAACCCAGGATGCCTTCGAAGACGCCTTGCTCATGGGCTGCGACGAAAAACAGGTGCGCGAGGTCTTCGTGCAACTGATGCAAGGCCTGGATAACCCTTACGAGGGGCCGGAAAAGGAATAATTCTGGTGCGGCGATTCGTCGCCTCGTGGGTGTCTGTAATCTTTACAACTCGCCGTCAAATCGATCAAAGCTGAACGATACGCGCTCGGCGCGCGCACTCGCCAAAACCTCCTTGTCCCCTCTATACTCCGACGACCTCGCGTGAAAAACGCGCCTATCGGCGCGCAATTTGCATCACGAGGTCCACTATAAGTAATAAAAAGCAGCAACCAGGGACGGCGAATCTGAATCCCGAACGAAGGCGCGATGCCTTCATATGTTCGGTTGCATACCGCTTTCAGTTCGCCATTGCTCGGCTTCGGCCGACGACGGAAGTGTGCGATGCAGGGAGAGATCATGGCCGTAGATCGGGGTGTATTAACGGACACGAACGGCGGAGGGCGCATCCTGGTGGTGGATGACAACCGCGACGCCGCCGAATCGCTGCAAGTTCTTCTCTCCATGATGGGCAATGAAGTTTCCGTTGCTTTCGACGGCAGGCAAGCCATTGAGTTGGCCGAAGCGTTGCGTCCAGACGTGATCTTTCTCGATATCGGATTACCAGGAATGAACGGCTATGAAGCCGCACGCGCCATTCGCCGCAAGGACTGGGGGCGCGATGTCACGCTCATTGCGTTGACAGGTTGGGGGAACGCGGACGATCAGAATCATGCGCTCGACGCGGGTTTCGATCGCCACTTCGTCAAGCCGGTGGCTTTCGAAAGCCTGAGCGAGGTCCTCAAAGAAGTACCCGTGCGCTGAGCTTCGCATTGCGAATGCGTACCGCAACTTATGCCTTTTGCGCATATTCAATAAAGTAGATATTCGTTCCGCTTCCAAGTCCACCAGGGCAAGATGCGCTGCATCGAAGCAGGCGGAACATCATGATTGCACCCGAACGCAATAACGCAAACGTCCATTCGCTCGAGGAGCCGCCGGTTCCGCAAGAGTTGGTGCATCGACAATTGCTGAACGCAATCGCCCACATCCGATACGGATCGGTCGAAGTGGTGATTCACGATTCGCGCGTGGTGCAGATCGAGACACGCGAAAAAATACGCTTTGGCGGCGCAAAGACGCGCGCTTAGTTTTTAGGGGATGTCTGATTAAGGGGCCGCCGCCCCTTAAAAATCCCCGCAAATTCAGGGAAGCCCTGATTTCAAAAACGACTTACTCAGAGATTCCTTAGTACTTATACGCCGGTAGCTTTGGCGTTCTTGTTTTTTCGCAGCCGACCAGATCGCTGGAAGCTCGCAAACCCGACGGTGGGTCGGTTGCGGCTTACTTGCGCCGCTTTCCTTCCGTCTTGATTCATTCGACAAAGGGAAGCGACATGTCCATCGAAGCCATCAACGCTCGCAATCAGTTTCGCGGCAAAGTCAAAGAAATCGTCTCCGGTCCGGTCGTATCGGAAGTCATTATCGAAACGGCGCACGGTATCGTCACCTCGGTGGTGACCTCGCGCTCGATCAAGGAACTGCAATTGGGTTTGGGCAGCGAGGTGCTGGCCTTGGTGAAAGCCACCGAAGTATCCGTCGCGAAAATTTGAGGCCTGCATGAGCATCGTCACAATTGCGGGCAGCCCCTCGGCCGAATCGCGTTCAAGCCTGGTGGTGAAATACGTTGCCGGGCTGCTTTACAAGCACAACATCGCGACCACTTCCATTTCTGTGCGCGATCTGCCGGCACAGGATTTGGTGCATGGCCGTTACGACAGTCCCGCAATTAAGACGGTCGCCGGACTGATCGCCAACGCCAGAGCGATCGTGGTCGCAACCCCGATCTACAAAGCATCTTCCGCCGGCGTGCTCAAAGCCTTGCTCGATCTGCTGCCGCAGGACGCGCTGCGCGACAAAGCGGTGTGGCCGATCGGCGTGGGCGGCAGTGCGGCCCACTTGCTCGCGGTCGACTACTCGCTCAAGCCGGTGCTGGTTGCCCTCGGTGCGCAGCACCTCCTCTCCAGCTTTTATGCCACCGACAAACAGATTTGGCGTCTGGAAAGCGGCGAAGCGGAGTTTGACAACGATCTAAAAGCGCGCTTGCAGTTGCAAGTGCAACAGCTGGCCGATTGGTATCGCCAAACCACATCCGAGCCGGCGCAGCGGCCGGAGCCGCGTCGGCTGAGTGCCGCCGCTTAAATCATTCAGGAGAATCCCATGACCTTAAACAAAACCGTACGCCGCTCGCTATTGAAGGTCTTGTTGGCTTTCGGTGCGCTCGCGGTGTCGCAAAACCCCGCCCTCGCAGAAGAGCAACTGCGCATCGGCTATCAGAAATATGGCACCTTCATTTTGCTCAAAGGCAAGGGCACGCTGGAGAAACGTCTCGCGCCATTGGGCATCTACGTGCGCTGGACGGAATTTCCCGCAGGGCCGCAACTGCTCGAAGGCTTGAATCTGGGCGCCATCGATGTGGGTCATGCCGGTGAAGCGCCTCCTATCTTTGCGCAAGCAGCCGGTGCCGATCTTGTTTATATCGGTCACGAACCGCCTGCGCCGGCGGGTGAGGCGATTCTGGTGCAAAAAGATTCGTCGATTAAAAAAATCTCCGATCTCAAAGGCAAACGAATTGCGCTGAACAAGGGGTCGAATGTTCACTACCTTTTGGTGAAGGCGCTGGAGAAGAACGGCATCGATTACAAGGATGTGCAAGTGGCTTTCTTGCCGCCTGCCGATGCGCGTGCAGCGTTTGAACGCGGTAGCGTTGAAGCATGGGTAATCTGGGATCCCTTCCAGGCCGCGGCGGAAAAACAACTCGGCGCCCGTGTGCTCGTCGATGCCAAAGGACTGGCAGCGAACCATCAGTTCTATCTGGCTTCGCGTACCTATGCGCAGCGCCGCGCCGATGTCGTGAAAATCGTGCTCGAAGAAGTGGCGAAAGTCGACGAGTGGAGCAAGCAGAATCTCAAGGAAGTGGCCGGTATTCTCGGTACAGCCGCTGGGCTTGACCCTGCGGTTGCGCAGCTTTCC
>DATEEW010000171.1:0-6936 GCA_035280965.1 Burkholderiales bacterium | reverse complement strand
CCAGATACAGTAGTGCCATGGCGATGAAGAATGCGCCGTAGGCCAGGTAGGCGCCTTTTGGCAGCAATAGATATATCGCGGTAGCAAGCGCAATGGACACGGGCGCCAGCAGCAATGCGCGGAAGCGCGCCTTCGATGAGGTTGAGCGCCACAAATGACTGAAGGCCAGACCCGTAACGAGCAAGCCGCACGCGGCGATAAAGCCACGATAGCCGCTGCTCAGGAAAACCATGACCAGCGGTACGCAGGCGAAAAACAGCGCTGCGCTGCCCAACCAATTCTTTTCCGCAGCGACGTTTCGTAGGCCGCGCCATAGTGCGATCGCAAGCGACAGCACATAAGCGGCGTACAACGCTCGCGAAAAGGTGGTGAAGATCGCGTAGGTGGCGAGCGCGAACAAGCAGAGAGCCAACGCAGTGGCCCACGGTTTGTGCGTGCGAAGCATCGCCCAGATCGCGAAAGGAAAGGACAGGGCGAGAAATCCATCCAGCGCTGCGCCGCCCACATGCATTTCCCAGAACAAGGCGGTGCTGCGGTAGTCGGTGCTCATATTGAGCATGCCGGGGAAAGCCACCCGCTCCCATAGACAAAGCAGACTCACCATTCCCAAGGTTGTTGCCACGCCCGCTGCGAACAATCGGCTATGGCTAGCATCGCCTTCGCACAAATAACGTCGCATGAGCGGCCATAACAGCGCCGCGTAGAAAAAGCCTTTGCCGATCCGCAGACTGTTCCAATAGCTGTGGTAGTCGGTGAGCGCATTGATGTCCAGTTCTGGCATGGGCGTCAACCCGCGCCACATGGACAGGGCATAACTCAAGACCATCAACCCCAGTAGCACCGCGCCGATCCCATGCGGCGGACCTGCGTTAGCAACCGGCGTCGGCCGCACCGCGAGTTTTGTATATAAAACGATCGCGGTGAGCAGCGCGAAGAGATCCCATTCTTCCGCGTACATCGAACCGGTCCATTGCGCCAGACTGGCGATGGGCAAGAGGGCCGGCAAGACAAACAAGAACAGTGCGGGACGCCACAGGAGCAATGCGCCGTAAACGCCGAGCAGAAGCACCCAGACATCGAAGACGGTTGGTCGTAGCAGGAACTCGACGACCAATAGAGCGGTCGCGAACAACGCGCTCACCAAGAACGCGCCGCGCGTTAGAACACTAGGGGACTTATTTACCCGGCTCGACTGTCGTGACATCGGCAGCGGGAGGAGGTGGCGTGGGCGTTGTACTTTCCGGGGTCGGCTCTACAGGGGCGGCCGGCACGTTCGTGTCCGCTGCGGCGGGCGTCGGAGGTTCCGTCGGTACAGGAGGAGCTGTTACTCGCGCGGGTTCTTTCCATTTCCCGGCGCGCTGCAGCTTATTGCGCAGACCGGGCAGATCGAAACCTAGGCCATAGGCTTTGTGCGCATGAAAGAGCGCTTTGTCGTAGTCCTTGACCTCGATGTAGGCCAGCCCGAGGTTGTAATGCGCGTTGCCGTCCTGGTCCCCCAGTAGTTCGCTCGCGCGCTGCAGTTGTTCGATTGCCTCCTTCGAATTGCCTTGGCGCGCGAGGTAGGTGCCGTACAACATGCGCACCGCGCCGTCTTCCGGTTGAAAACGCACCGCGCGATCGAACCAGCATCCTATGGTGTATCGAGAGTTGGTGGGCTTGTTCTTATTTTCCTTTTCTCCCAGACGCATCATAGCAAGCAAGGCGCGAGGGTGATTCGGAAAAACGCGAAGCGTGTAGTCGATGTCTCCGCCGGCTGTTCCGGCGCGCTGACCTCCTAGCAAACGTTCGACTCTCGGCGTGAAATGTTGATTTTCTACAAGGCGCCTTTCAGCGTCGGAAGCTCTGCGATAGTCGAGCGGGCCGTAAGCGTTTGTCAGATCCCCGCATGGCTCGTAAGTCTGGGCAAAAGCTGAACCACCCAAGGCGTATAAAGTGGCGCTGACTATCAACAATAGCTTCGTCCTCATCCTCATCCTCTCGATGTCGATTGCGCGTCGACGTTTAAAGATTGCAGCCACGCGATGCAACGGTTTTCGATTTCCTTTTTCCAGGCATCACTCGAAAACGTGTGGTCGGCCTCGTTCAAATCACTGCGTAGGCAGCGTGATCCATGCAAAACATTCCGCCATGCGTCGTTCTCGGCAATCAGGCCATCAAATTCCCGCGCCGTAAGGTCGCGCCCGCTCATCAGCAAGAGCAGCGGGCCGGAGAAATCGCGCAACCCTTCTAACATGCGTGCTTGAAAGGTTGCCCGTGACGATGGACGTGATCGACTCATCACTGCACGTAGAAACGTCCTAGAGGATTCGATTAAAGCGCGAACGAGTGCAACCTCGCCTCGCAGAAGCTTCGTCCAGAAGGTTCGATCAAAGAGGCGTGCTCCATAGTAATGTTTCACCTGCGTTCGTGCATAGGAGCTTGTGTTTCGAACCCAAGGATTAAGGAGTACCAATCCCTTAACGCGCTTGTCGAGTGCAGCATACATACAAGCTGCAGAGGCTGCATCGCATAAGCCCCATAGAACGATTTCTTGAGCTTGCGGGCAAGCGGCCTGCAAAGCATCGATGGCCGCGCGAATGTCGGCGTCAATATTTTCAAAGGGGCGCTTGGCGCCGCCGCTGTCACCCATGCCCCGATAATCGAATCGAAGGACGGGAAACCCTGCCGCCGACAGGGTGCGTGCAAATTGGACGAATTGTCGATGGCTGCCCACGCGATATTGCGGCCCCCCAACTATCAGTACCACCGCTCGCGAAAGCGGATGGTCGGGGACACTCAATATGCCAAAAAGCGTTTCTCCTTCGCAGGAGAAATTTAAAGCGAGATCCTTATGCATATGCGCGGGCATTGCCGGAAAGTGCAGCCTGGGACTTACTGATCAAAAGTGGGGCCTCCTCGACTTCTACACTCTGCCAGAAAGGCGGGCCTTGAACGCATTGCGATTCGATCGATACGCCGGCAGCGCGGGCCGTTTCGATAAATTGAACGCTCGATGGCGAAAGGGTAGATGCGTCGTCGGGGGATACTTCGAACCAGAATACCCGTCCACGATAGGAGGGAGGCAGTCGTAAGCGCGCCTCATCCATCGGCAGCGCAAGCGCGGGCGCGAGCTGATAGCCAGCGATTTCGACATGACGACCTTGAGTGAGCGCGTCACGTAGTGCTTTTGTTCCCCCGCGTGCACCATCAGGGTTTAACATTTCGGCCGCGGCTTTAAGGCGCAAGAATTGGGTCAAATGCTGATTGCCGGAAAGCACCGGTTGCCACAGCAGTAAATCGCACCGGTCGATACGCGAGGCGACATCACAAGCCAACAATGCGCCCAATCGCAGACCCCAGACGATATCAATACGTCCATAGCGTTCGCGAAGCCAGTTTATGCCCAAGTTCGCATCGTTCAGCCACGACTCCCAAGTGGCATCGATGAACTCCCCGATGCTGTCGCCGCAGCCGCGCATATCGATTTGCAATATCGCCCATCCGTCTGCCGCAAAGCTGCGAGCGGCAAGCGCCGCTGTGCGGCGCGATTTATTCATTTCTTCGCCAAAGGGGTGGAGATAAAGCATGCAACCGCGAAAGGCGGCGCGTGGCGGATGATGAATGCAATAGCGCGCGCCATCTGCAGCGGGAAGGAAAAAAGATTCTGCCTGCAAAGTGTTAGCTGAGTTTGCTGCGAATGAAGTCGCTCAAGCTGCCGACGGTCGCGAAAGTTGCGCCATCCATATCGTCATCTTCCACGACGATGCCGAAACGCTCTTCCAGCGCGGTTATGACGCCCACGACCGCCATCGAATCCAGCTCCGGGATGCTGCCAAGTAAAGGCGTCGAGGCGCTGAACTGGGCGCTTCGGCCTCCCAGGGAGAGTACTTCATCGAGCGCCTTGAGCACTTCGCTTTGAACGTCCAATTGCGATCTCCATCTCTTATTGGCGGGCCAGCGAGGATAGCCCTGACGAAGCGCGCATTATATGCGGTGCTTTAAGTCTTTACTCATGACATACTCGCCCGCGCCGCATCGCGATCGAAGAATGAAAAAAATCGTTACACCAACTTGGTGGATCACGATACGTAACCGTAATGCGATTTTGAAACCCGACCTTGCGGACGCGGGTCGATATCAAGATGTCTTATGCCAAAGCTCTTGTTGATTGCCTACCATTTTCCGCCGTTGGCCGGCAGTAGCGGAATCCAGCGCACTTTGCGCTTCGCTCAGCACCTGCCCAAGTTCGGTTGGGAACCTATTGTTCTCACGACGCATCCACGGGCCTATGAACGGACCTCGGATGACTTGCTTCGGGAGTTGCCGCCAGATTTGTGTGTACGACGCTCATTCGCGCTGGACACAGCGCGGCATTTATCGCTTTTCAACCGATATCCCGGTTTTTTGGCGCGACCGGATCGGTGGACTACGTGGCGTTGGAGCGCGGTGCCGGCAGCCCTTGATTTGATCGAGGAACATAAGCCGCGAGCAATCTGGTCAACCTACCCAATCGCCACCGCCCACGAGATCGGCGCTGCGGTTCATCGACGAACGGGACTGCCGTGGGTAGCCGACTTTCGCGATCCGATGGCTCAGGATAATTATCCGCCCGATCCGCGCGTCCACCGAGCGTTTTCACGAATCGAAAAGAAAGTTTTCGATACCGCTGCTGCTGCGGTTTTTACAACGCGCGGATCTGCGAATATCTATCGCCGTCGTTTTCCGCGGAGCCCAACACGGGTCGAAGTCATCGAAAATGGTTATGACGAAGAAAGCTTCGCGGGTGTCGACACACAGGTGCGCAAACCCTTGGTGCCCGGAAAAATCACTATTCTCCATAGTGGGATTATCTATCCCTCCGAGAGAGATCCGCGGCCATTCCTGGATGCCTTGGCACAACTGACACGCGACAAGAAAATCAGCGATGCGACACTCCGGATCAGATTAAGAGCGTCCGTGCACGAAGATTTTTTGAATACGGAAATTCAGGCAAGATCCTTAGGGGATCTTGTGGAATTGGCGCCGCCTATTCCATATCGTCAGGCATTGCAGGAAATGACGCATGCAGACGCGCTGCTTGTCATGCAAGCGGAAAATTGCAACGAGCAGATTCCGGCAAAGGTGTATGAATATTTACGGAGCGGACGCCCGGTATTGGGGCTCACGGATCCTCGCGGTGACACGGCAGATCTGCTTTATCGAGCCGGACTGAAAATGATTGCGCCTTTGAATGATGCGGAACAGATCGCGACCGTATTGATGCAACTGTTGCAAAAGTTAAATGCGGGTCAAATTGAGTTGCCGGACGAGCGCATGGTGCGCAATGCGTCGCGAGTCGGCAGAACCGAACAGCTGGTTCGTCTTTTAGAATCGTTGTAGAAGCTCGCGTAGGAGTAGGACTCCGTAGCATGCCGCATACCGACATTAATTTCGTTCACTCCGACACAACTCCGGAATCGAGCTCGAGAGTAGAAGTATTTAATTCGATTGCCGAAGCGTTAAAGGTCTATCCGCGGTTTAAAATAATGCCCGCGGGCGGCATCTTTGAAACGCTCTCTTGGTTTGAGACTTTAATCGCGCACGGTACCGAGCGTCCCGAATCTGCTTGGGTACTCGTATGTGGTGACGCATCCCATGCGATTCTCTTGCCGCTTCAGACGCATAACGGACAGGTGTCTGCCCTATCCAACTACTATGCCTCACTCTACGGGCCCGTTGTTTACGGAGCCGGCGATTTACAAGTTAAGGCGCGCGCGTTGGCGCGTTGGTTTAAGCGGCAAAACCTTAACACCTTGAACTTTCGTCCCATGAATTTGGTAGACGATTTTTGGGTCGCCATGCGAACTGCGCTCCGCGAGAGCGGATTTTTGGTCGATGCCTACTTCTGTTTTGCCAACTGGTATTTGCCTTGTGAAGAGATGCGTTGGAGCGAGTATTTGGCCGCTCGCCCTTCACGACTTAAGAACACCATCATCCGCTCTCGTAAAAAACTGGAAGCGTCGGTCGATTTCGAGTACGTGATCGTACGTGAGCCGGGCGACGCGCTGGATCGAGCTATTGAAAATTACGAAACGGTCTATGCCAGAAGCTGGAAACAGCCCGAGCCCTTCGCGTCGTTTATACTGAATTTGTGCCATGCCGCCGCCGCGAACGGCTGGCTCAGACTCGGAATTGCGAAACTGAGCGGCCAGCCGGTCGCCGCGCAAATTTGGTTCGTCAAAGACGGCGTTGCATCAATCTATAAGCTGGCATACGACGAAGCGTTCGCAAGTAGAGGTGTAGGGACGGTGCTGACCGCTGCGCTCTTTGAATACTGCTTGGATCAAGACCGAGTTCGAGAAATCGATTTCCTAACTGGTGATGAGTCCTACAAAGCTGAATGGATGTCTCGCCGCAGGGCACGAGAGGGCGTCATCGCCTTCAATCCAACGACTCTGCACGGACTTTTGAACGGCGGCGCGCATTTCGGCAGTCGTTTAACCGCGCCCCTACTTGGCTTCACCGCAAAGGCTCGATTTGGGAAGACGAATAAACATGCAAGGACCGAATTCGTGCGCGATCGAGGCATGAAATCCACCACAACATCCACGTCCAATGTCATTGAAGCGCTCGTGGTGGGTTTATGTGCACACGGACTTACCCTAACACGGGCGTTGCATCGCAATGGCGTTCCCGTATTTGCATTCGAGCAGCATAACCGCAACCCCGGGCTATGGACGAATAGCGCACATGTGATTCAGGTCGCGGATATCAACGGTGATGCCCTGATTCAAGACCTCATTGATTTTGCCCGAAGCCGGCCGCACAAACGCCCCATCTTATTCCTCACAAACGACCGGATGACGGAAACGGTTGCCCGGCACGTGGATCATATTCGCGAGTACTTCGATTTAAGCTGGTCTGACAACGTGGCGGACATCGTAGCGCTTTTGAATAAGAGCAATATCGAATCACGTT
>DATEEW010000170.1:0-12460 GCA_035280965.1 Burkholderiales bacterium | reverse complement strand
GGCTGCGCTTTCATGATGTGGCCGAACCGGTGCAGCGGGGATTCTGGGCCGCACACTGGGCTGCGCGGCTGATCGAGCGCGCCGATGGAAGCGAATGGATCATCGATTCCTGGTTTTTCGATCCGGGTCGACCGGCCGCGGTATTTCCTCTGGACACATGGCGCCGAGGTGCGGCGCCGATAGGGTTCAAAGAAACATGGCAGTGAAAGAACGCATTGTTGTCGGGATGTCCGGGGGCGTCGATTCCGCCGTATCCGCCTTGTTGCTCAAACGGGCGGGCTACGAGGTCGTCGGCCTGTTCATGAAGAATTGGGAAGACGATGACGACAACGAGTATTGCTCGACACGTCAGGACTTGGTGGATGTCGTATCGGTGGCCGATGTCATCGGTATCGACATGGAAGTGGTGAACTTTGCTGCCGAATACAAAGACCGCGTTTTCAGCGAATTCCTACGCGAATATTCCGCCGGACGCACACCCAATCCGGACGTGCTTTGCAACGCCGAAATCAAGTTCAAAGCTTTTTTGGATCATGCCCTCGCTATGGGGGCGCAGCGCATTGCTACCGGCCACTACGCCGGAGTACGCGAAGTCGAGGGGCGCTTCGAACTGCTCAAGGCAACGGACGCCTCGAAGGACCAAAGTTATTTTCTGCATCGGTTGAACCAGAGCCAACTTTCGCGCACGCTGTTTCCGCTCGCGAAAATGCGCAAAACGGAGGTAAGGAAAATCGCCGAGGAGGCGGGCTTGCCCGTGTATGCGAAAAAGGACTCGACCGGCATCTGTTTCATCGGCGAGCGGCCTTTCCGCGAATTCCTGAATCGTTATCTGCCGCGCACGCCCGGCCGCATGCGGACGTCCGAGGGTCAAACGGTGGGCGAGCATATCGGCCTGGCTTTCTATACCATCGGCCAGCGCTACGGCCTGGGAATCGGCGGTACCAAAAATACAAATGAGAGCGGCGCCGGCAAGCCCTGGTATGTTGCGGCCAAGGACATGGTCGCCAACGAATTGATTGTGGTGCAAGGTCATGACCACCCGCTTCTCGCTCGCCGAAGCTTGCGCGCCGCCGATCTGGCCTGGGTCGACGGCAATGGACCTGCTCCGGCGCTGCCCTATGGCGGCAAGACTCGCTACCGGCAGCCTGACGCGCCGTGCCGGGTCTCGTCGATCGGCGCAATGGAATGCGAGATTGAATTCGACGCACCCCAGTGGGCGGTAACACCCGGCCAATCGCTCGTGCTTTATCGGAACGATGTTTGCCTCGGGGGTGGCATCATTCAATAAGGGGAGATCTGATTAAGTTGTTTTTGAAATCAGAGCCTCCCCGGATTTGCGGGGCAATCTGCGGCTTGCCGCAGATTGCGGCGAAGGCTAATGCCGCTGCGCGGCGTTATGCCGGAGGCAATTTTAAGGGGCGACGGCCCCTCTGACATTCCTAAGTTGTTTCGCCCGTTGCGGCCCGCTATCGGGCGCGGCACACTAGAGGCAGGCGCGCACGCGCTAAAAATAGGGTTGGGAGGAACAATTCGATGAGGTCTAGCGCACCCCAGTCCGATTCGGAAGCGGGGGGTTCCATCTTGCACATTCCGCAGCTCAATCGCACTCGGGCGATTTTGCGCGCGCTGCTCTCGCTCGCGATCTTGCTGCCTTGCGTGTTTGTGTTGTGGTACGCGTGGAACAGCTATCAGGAAATGCGCGAAGAAGTCGAACACGAAGTGGAGCGCGTCGTTGGTGTTGCGGAAGAGCACGCGGTCAAAGTGCTGGAAATCAACGAGCAGATCAATGCACGCGTGGTCGCACTATTGGACGATCGCAGCGATCCAAGCATCAAGCGTAATAGCGAAAAATATTACGCGCTGCTCAAACAGATCGGCGCCGGCATGCCGCAGATTCAGTCGATCAATATTTTCGGCGCGGACGGAATGCGACTGGTGAGCAGCCGCTTTCAATCCAATCCCGCAGTGAGCATCGCAGACCGAGAAGATTTTTACTATCACATGCGCCTCGCCGATGCGCGTCCCTTTGTTTCGCCGCTTTTCATCGGACGCTCGTCGAACGAAGCGATTTTCAATATGTCGGTGGGCCGGCGCGACGAAACGGGACGTTTCCTCGGTGTGGTGAACACCTCGCTCGATCCGCGCTATTTCCGTAGTTATTACAAACAAATTCTGGCCGATCAACCTGGTTTAACGTTGACGCTCCTGCATGCCAATGGAACGCCGATTCTCGGGTTTCCGGATAACGAGGCGGTGATCGCCTCGAGCGAGAAGCAAATGAAACAGCGCGTCGCCGAGGGTGAGCGACGCGGCAGCATGAATTTCGTATCGGAACTCGACGGCAAAGAACGCTTCTACTCCTTCCGTCGCGTGGGCGAGTATCCCCTCTATCTCGCTGCGGGCGCGACTACGCAAGTGTGGCGACAAGCCTGGCACCAACACGTCGGCGAAGTCATGGCTTTCACCTTTGTCCCCAGCTTTGCGCTGTGGGTCTTGCTGGTGGTGACGCTACGGCGACTCAAGCGCGAAGAAGAAGGCTGGGACCAATGGCGCGCCGAAGTGACGCAACGACAAGCCATGGAACTGGCGTACAAAAAAGCACGGCGCTTGGAAGCGCTGGGGCAACTCACCGGCGGCGTTGCGCACGATTTCAACAATTTGCTGATGGTTGTCTCCACCAGCACGATGTTGTTGCGCCGCCGGTTTGAGGGGAATCCGGATACGGAACAACCGCTGGGCGCGCTGGAACGCTCGATCGAAGCGGGCAAGCGTTTGACGCGCCAGTTGCTCGCATTTTCTCGCAAACAACCCTTGCGCCCGGAAGTTGTCGATGTAGCCGAGCATATGCGCGGCTTCATTGATCTGGTGCGAACTTCCATAGGCGGACGCATTCAACTCGCCTTGGAAGTCGACCCTGATGTGAAGGCCATTTATGCCGATACGGCCGAATTTGAATTGGCCTTGCTCAATCTAGCGCTGAATGCGAGAGACGCGATGCAGGACGGCGGTTGTCTGACTATTCGCGTGCGCAACCTGCCGGCAAGCGCTAAGGGCGGATTATCGCAAGACGCGGTGAGCATCGGCTTCGAAGACACGGGACACGGCATATCGTCCGACAATCTCGAACGAATATTCGAACCTTTCTTCACCACGAAGGCCGCCGGCCATGGCACCGGCTTGGGACTGGCACAGGTGCGTGGATTTTGCGAAGAGGCGGGGGGTATGGTTCGCGTGCGCAGCATGGTTGGAAAAGGGACGACCGTTATGATGTTGCTGCCTGCAACCGAAGCGGCTGCGGTACCGTCGGTTGAGCGCCGCCAACCGGTATTCCCAACAGCGAGCGGTCGCGTACTTCTGGTGGAAGACAATCCCGAAGTGGCTGCCGCCACGCGTGTCTTGCTTGAACAACTCGGCTATGACGTCGAGCTCTGCATGAGCGCGGAAGAAGGGATTGCGCTACTGCATGGCGAACGCGACTGGCGGATACTGATTTCCGACGTGCTGCTACCCAAGGGGATGAGCGGCATCGCGCTGGCGCAAGCCTTGCGCGATTCGCATCCCGATCTACCTATCTTGTTGATCACCGGCTATACGGCTCAATTGGAACAGGCGAAGGTCGCCGGATTGAAAGTGCTGGGCAAGCCTTTCGATGTGAATAGTCTGCGCAAAGCCATCGACGAGGTTACGCGGCCGCGCACCGAAAACCTGAAAGCTTGAACCGCGGAGAACACGGAGAACACGGAGAACACACAAAAAGATCGAGTCATTCCCGCGTACGCGGGGATCCAGGGTTGTAGAGACGTTATTTTTGGATGCCCGTTTACACGGGCATGACTGGACTACGGTCGACTCTCGACTCTCGACTCTCGACTCTCGACTCGAAGAATCTTATTCCCGCGGCAGTGTTTCGGCGACCGAGGGCCGTTCGCCCAGTTTCGCGGCGTGGCGCATCAGATTGGGGCGTGACGCCCGCCAATTGTTTTGCGGAAATCGAAAATCCAACCAACCCAGACAAGCGGCGACACATATGTCAGCCAGGCTGAAAGCATTGCCGTAGCACCAGGTTTGATCGCCCAAATCCGCTTCCATCGCGTTCAGTCCTGTTTCGACCTTGCGCAAATGACGTTCAATCCAACTCGGTGACCGTTCGTTTTGCGGACGGTTGTTCTCCAGTCGCACTGCGACACCCGCATCGAGCACGCCGTCGGCAAGTGCTTCCCAACGCCTGACTTGAATACGGTCGCGATTCCCTTGCGGAAAAAGTTTGGCGATGGGCGAGACGTTGTCAAGAAATTCGCAAATCACCCGCGAATCGAACAGTGTGCTGCCGTCGTCGAGCACGAGAATCGGCACTTTTCCGAGCGGATTGAATTGAGGGACCGCGGTTTCGGCACTCCAGGGATTTTCTTGCACCCATTCGAAATCGACGCGTTTTTCAGCGGCGACGATGCGCACTTTGCGGACATAGGGACTGGTAAGCGAGCCGATTAACTTCATTGAATTTTGAATAGTGGTCGCGAAAGGAAAACGTAAGGAATTATAACCCGCGTAATGGCGCGATTAATCGCTCATCGCGCGCTTGAATTCGGCACGCAGTTGCGGCAACACTTCGCGCTCGAACCAGTCGTTCAGTTTCAGCCAGTTGCGATTACGCGGACTGGGGTGCGGCAGCGGAAAATAGTTCGGCATGTAGTCGCGCCACGCGCGTACTGTTGCAGCTAACGTGCCGCGACGCCGCGCGCCCAGGTAGTAGGCCTGTGCATACGCGCCGATCAACAGCGTCAGGCGCACCCGCGGCAGGTGCTTCTGTAGGCGCGGATGCCATGTGGGCGCGCATTCGGGGCGGGGCGGAAGATCGCCGCCACTTCCTTTGCCTGGGTAGCAGAAAGCGGCGGGAATGATTGCGATTCTCTTTCCGTCGTAAAAGCGATCGCGGTCGATTTGCAGCCATTCACGCAGCAAATCACCCGAGGGGTCGTTCCAAGGCAGACCGGTTTCGTGGACTTTGCGTCCCGGCGCCTGTCCCACGATCAATACGCGGGCTTGCGCGCTAAAGGAGCGCAATACCGGGCGCGGCTCATGCGGCAGTTCATGCGCGCATAAGCTGCAAGCGCGCACTTCCTCCAGAAGCGTCTTCAACCCGCTGCGTGTCCGCCGGCTATCTGCGCCGATGGGGGAAGGGGAGCCGCATGTTAAACTCTGCGGGCTCTTAACTCGGTCTGCGCTCATGCCTGCACTGACTGCCTTATCTCCGCTCGACGGCCGTTACGCCAAATCCCTGGAACCTTTGCGCCCTTACTTCAGCGAACTGGGGCTGATTCGTTATCGGGTGCGCGTCGAAATCGAATGGCTCCTGGCCCTGGCCGCGGAACCGGCGATCGGCGAATTCGGCCCCTTCTCGGCTGCGTCCATCGAACAATTGCGCGCACTGGCCGCCAACTTCAACGAAGTCGATGGTGCACGAGTAAAAACCATCGAAGGAGAGACCAATCATGACGTCAAGGCCATCGAATATTGGTTGAAAGAACGCGTCGCGGGCAACGCGGAGTTGCTCAAGGCCAGCGAGTTTATCCATTTCGCCTGCACCTCCGAGGATATCAATAATCTGTCCTACGCTTTGATCGTGCAGGAAGCGCGCAGCAACGTCGTGCTGCCGGCCATCGATCGCGTCGTGGACAAGCTTGCCAATCTGGCGCATGAACATGCGGAGCGGGCCATGCTCTCGCGCACGCACGGCCAACCCGCGACGCCCACTACAGTGGGCAAGGAAATGGCGAACTTCGTGCACAGATTGCGTCGTGCGCGGACGCGGCTTGCGTATGTGCGACTCACCGGCAAGATCAACGGCGCGGTCGGCAATTACAACGCGCATCTGGCCGCCTATCCGGAACTCGATTGGGAAGCGTTTGCACGGCGCTTCGTCGAAGGTCTGGGTCTTGAATTCAATCCCTATACGATTCAAATCGAGCCGCACGATAGTCTGGTCGAAGCTTTCGATGCGCTGGCGCGTGCCAATACGATTTTCATCGATCTGGACCGAGATCTGTGGGGCTACATTTCGGTGGGTTATTTCAAACAGCGCGTGGTGGCGGGAGAAATCGGTTCGTCGACGATGCCGCATAAAGTGAACCCGATCGACTTCGAAAATTCGGAGGGCAATTTGGGGCTGGCCAATGCGCTGTTGAAACACTTGTCCGAAAAACTGCCGATTTCGCGTTGGCAGCGCGACCTCACCGATTCCACTGTGCTGCGCAATGTGGGCACGGCTTTCGGTTACGCAGTGCTCGCGTACGTAGCCTGCTTGCGCGGCTTGAACAAACTCGACATCAATCCGAAACGGTTGGAAGAAGATTTGAACGCCAATTGGGAAGTGTTGGCCGAGCCGATTCAGACCGTCATGCGCCGTCACGGTGTGGAAGGCGCTTACGAAAAACTGAAAGACCTCACGCGCGGTCAGCGCATTACGCCCGAAGCGTTGCGCGTGTTCATTCGCGCGCTGTCGATTCCCGAGGCGGATAAACAGCGTCTGTTGGCGCTGACGCCCGCAACTTATATCGGTAAGGCGGCGGCGCTGGCGAAGCGGATTTAAAGCGACTGCTCAAACAAAAAAGGCATGGCGCTCGCCATGCCTTTTTTGTATTTGAGGCGGGTTTTTAGACCACCGCTTCGTCTTTTTTATCTCTGATCGGAACAATCAGATCTTCGCGTTTTACGCCTAGCCAGCGCACCAGTGGTGCCATCACCAGCACTGAAGAGTAGATCCCGAACAAGATGCCGATGGTCAACGCCAGTGCGAAGTAGTGCAGCGCCGGACCGCCGAAAATCAACATCGAAGTGACCATCATCTGCGTGCACAAGTGCGTGATGATGGTGCGCGAAATCGTGCTGGTAATCGCGTTATCGATCACTTCCTCGACCGAGACTTTGCGCATCTTGCGGAAATTTTCGCGAATCCGGTCGGCGATCACGACCGACTCGTTGACGGAGTAGCCCAACACGGCCAACACCGCCGCGAGCACGGGCAAGGAGAATTCCCATTGGAAGAAGGCGAAAAAGCCGAGGATGATCACCACGTCATGCAGGTTGGCGATGATCGCCGCGATGCCGAACTTCCATTCGAAGCGGAACCATAAGTACAGCACGATGCCGATGGCGGTCACGGCCAGGGCGGCGGCGCCGTTCCAAGCCAGTTCTTCACCGACTTGCGGCCCCACGAATTCGACGCGACGTTGTTCCGCCGTCGCATCCTGGGTTCTCAAGTGCTTCATCACCGCTTCGGCCAATGTGCCGCTCGACTGATCTTTTTTCAGCGGCAGACGGATAAGCACGTCACGAGAACTGCCGAAATTCTGCACTTGTGGATCCACAAAGCCGGCTTGTTCCAACGTGTGGCGGATGCCGTCCACATCCGCCGGTTGGGAATAACTCACTTCGATGAGTGTGCCGCCGGTGAATTCGATCGAGAAATGCAACCCGCGTTGCCACAGGAAAAAGACGGCGGCGAGGAACGTGGCGAGCGAAATAAGGTTGAACACCAGCGCATGGCGCATGAACGGGATATCGCGCCGGATTTTAAAAAATTCCATGGCTGTTCCTTATTTCCAGGAGGTGTTGCCGATCGCGAGGCGATCGACTTTACGGCGCGAGCCGTAATAAAGATTGACCATCGCGCGCGAAACCACAACCGCGCTGAAAATCGATGTGAGGATGCCGAGGCAGTGCACGACGGCGAAACCTTGCACCGGCCCCGAACCGAAAATCAGCAACGCGAGACCCGCGATCATGGTGGTGATGTTCGAATCCAGAATGGTGCCGAAGGCGCGTTCATAACCGGCGCTGATCGCCGCCTGCGCTGTCTTCCCGCCGCGCAACTCTTCGCGAATCCGTTCGTTGATCAGCACGTTCGCGTCGATGGCCATACCGAGCGTCAGCGCGATCGCCGCGATACCCGGCAAGGTGAGCGTCGCCTGGATTACCGATAGCAAGGCGATAAGGAAGAGCAGGTTGGCGGCTAGTGCAAGGGAGGAGAAACCGCCGAACACCGCGTAGTAAACGACCATGAATGCCACGATGGCGGCGAAGCCCCACATCGTGGAGTTGAAGCCTTTTTCGATGTTTTCTTTCCCTAGACTGGGGCCGACCAGCCGCTCTTCGATGATTTCCATGGGCGCGGCCAAGGACCCGGCGCGAATCAACAAAGCCAGATCGTTGGCTTCTTCGGTCGTGAAAGCCCCGGAGATTTGAAAGCGGTTGCCGAATTCACCCTGAATGGTGGCCACCGAAATCGCTTCGCCCTTGCCCTTTTCGAAAAGGATGATGGCCATGCGTTTTTTCAGATTCTCGCGCGTCACTTCGCGCATGACCTGGCCGCCGGAAGAATCCAGCGCGACGCTGACCACTGGACGTTGGTTCTGCGGATCGATATTGGTACCCGCATCGGTGAAGCGGTCGCCGGTGAGCACGACTTGTTTCTTCACCGCGATGGGAATCACCAGTCCTTCGCGACGCTCGGGGAAGATATCGGCGTTGATACTGTCGCCGCTGCGCGTGGCGTCTTCGTCCACTAACCGCACTTCCAAAGTCGCGGTGCGTCCCAGAATGTCTTTCGCGCGAGCGGTGTCTTGCACGCCCGGCAGTTGAACGACGATACGGTCCGCTCCTTGTTGCTGAATGACCGGCTCTGAAACGCCCAGCGCATTGACGCGTTTGCTCAATGTATTGATGTTTTGTTTGATCGCCGAATCACGCAGCACTTGCGCGCTTTCTGGTTTCAATACAGCGGTTAAGAGCAAGTCCTCGCCGCTGCCGGATTCCGTAACGATCAGTTCGGGAAACCGCTCGACAAGCAGCGCGCGGCCGGCATCACGCGTTTCGGCGTCACGGAAACGAATGAGGACGCGTTTTCCTTCGAGCGAGATGCCGCCGTGCCGCACTTTTTTGTCGCGCAAGGCGCTACGCAAATCCTGCGGTAGCGCATCGATGCGTTTGGCCAGGGCGGCTTCCATATCTACTTGCAACAGGAAGTGCACGCCGCCGCGCAAGTCCAGGCCGAGATACATCGGCTTGGCGTTGAGCGCTGAGAGCCAGCCGGGCGAGGCCGGCAACAGATTGGGCGCCACCGTATAGGAACGGTCTGCCGGATCGCTTTCCGGATTCAACGCATGTTCAATCGCGTCGCGCGCTTTCAATTGCGCATCGGTGTCTACAAAGCGTAGTTTGATGCCCGTCGCATCGACCACCGCGCCGGTATGAGTGACACCAGCCCCTTTGAGGATTTCCTCCACGCGGGTCAGCGTGCTCTGGTCTACTTTCAAAGTGGTGCGCGCGCTGGATATTTGCACCGCGGGCGATTCGCCGTAAAGATTGGGCAAGGTGTACAGCAAGCCCAAGGCGAGCGCGACGGCTATCGTGATATAGACCCACAGTGGGTAACGGTTCATGCTGGCTCGAATGTTGTTATGGAAGTGAGATCACCGCAGGACGGCGTGCTTTACACCGATTTGATCGTGCCTTTGGGCAGCAAATTTGTGATGGCGGCGCGTTGCACGATGATTTCTGTGTTGGGGGCAATTTCCAGTGAAATGTAGCTGTCGCCGAGTTTGGTGATCTTGCCCAGCAGACCGCCTGCCGCGATGACTTCATCACCTTTTTGCAGCGCTGAAGTCATGGCCTTGTGCTCCTTGGCCTTTTTCATTTGTGGGCGAATCATCAGAAAATACATCAGCACGAACATCGCGCCGATGATGAGGAACTGGGTCATGACGCCTTCGGCGGGGGCGCCGGCTTGTGCGTAAGCGGAACTGATCACGGTGGTCTCCGTTTTTTAGAATGAGGGGCGCGAGGAGGCAGCCCCCGCATAAAGCGCGGAATTATACCCAAAGCCAGAGGGAATCCCGCTTATTGCGCTGCGTTGAGGGTTGCCCGGTCCCGCGCGAATTGGGCCGCGTACTCGGCCAGACGGCCGTTCTCGATTGCGGCCCGCATTTCGGCCATCAAAGTCTGGTAGTAGTAGAGGTTATGGATCGTGGCCAGGCGGGCGCCCAGAATTTCGTTGACGCGTTGCAAGTGGTGCAAGTAAGCCCGGCTGAAGTGCTTACAGGCGTAACAGCCGCAGTTTTCGTCGAGAGGACGGGTGTCGCTGCGATATTGCGCATTGCGAAGGCGGATGTCGCCATAGCGCGTAAACAGCCAACCGTTGCGCGCGTTCCGCGTCGGCATGACGCAATCGAACATATCGATGCCACACTGCACGGCCTCCACCAGGTCTTCCGGAGTGCCTACTCCCATCAAATAACGCGGGCGTTCTGCCGGCAGTTGAGGGGCGGTATGCGCGAGCACGCGCGCCATATCTTGTTTCGGTTCGCCCACAGACAGCCCGCCGATGGCATAACCGTCGAAATCGATGTTCATCAATTCGCGTAGCGATTCGTCCCGCAAATCTTCGAACATCCCGCCTTGGACAATACCGAACAGCGCATTTGTATTGCCTTCGTGCGCTTTACGGCTGCGTTCGGCCCAACGCAGTGAAAGCCGCATCGAATCGGCGGCTTGTTCGTGGGTAGCCGGATACGGCGTACATTCGTCGAAAATCATCACGATGTCGGAATTCAGTACGCGTTGAATGCGCATCGACTCCTCGGGCGTGAGCATCAGCTTGTCGCCGTTGATCGGCGACTGAAAACGCACGCCTTCTTCGCTGATTTTGCGTAAAGCGCCCAGGCTGAAGACTTGGAAGCCCCCCGAATCCGTAAGAATGGGGCCGTTCCAGCCCATGAACCGGTGCAATCCGCCGTGCGCTTCGATCACTTCCAGACCGGGACGCAGCCATAAATGAAAGGTATTTCCCAGCACGACTTGCGCCCCGATGTCGACGAGTTCGTCAGGACTCATCGCCTTCACGCTGCCGTAAGTACCGACAGGCATGAACACCGGCGTTTCGACCTTGCCGTGCGCCAGTTCGAGCGTGCCTCGCCGTGCGGCGCCATCGGTGCGATGTAGTGTGAATTTCATTCTTAAATTCTATCTATCAGCATGGCATCGCCATAGCTGAAAAAACGGTACCGCTCGGCGATCGCATGAGAATAAGCGTCGCGGATGCGTTGCATGTCGGCAAAGGCGGAAACGAGCATTAACAAGGTGGATCGAGGTAAGTGGAAATTGGTGAGCAACCGCTCGACCACGCGAAATTCAAAACCCGGTGCGATGAAAATATCGGTATCGCCAGTGGTGGCGCAAACCTCTCCGTGAATCGCGGCGCAGGCTTCGAGCGCGCGCAAACTGGTAGTGCCGACCGCGATGATCTTGCCGCCTTGCACGCGCGTCCGCTTGATGGCTTCCGCGGTCGCGGCAGGTATTTCGTAACGCTCACTATGCATGTGATGGTCAGCTAGATGTTCCGCGCGGACGGGCTGAAAGGTGCCCGCGCCGACGTGCAGAGTCACATAAGCGGTCGCGATGCCTTTGGCTTGCAGGGTTTGTAGCATCGTCTCGTCGAAATGCAGGCCCGCAGTGGGTGCGGCAACAGCGCCGGGCTGTCTCGCATAGATGGTTTGATAACGCTCGATGTCTTCTGCGCTATCCGCGTGTTCGATATAAGGCGGCAAGGGCACGTGGCCGTGACGATCCAGCAGCGTCCAAACCGATTCGGCGCTCAAAAAGCGCAAACGGAATAATTCGCCCTCGCGACCCAGCATTTCAACTTCAAAACTTTCCGCCAGGCGCAGCTTTGTGCCAGGCTTCGGCGATTTGCTCGCGCGCACGTGCGCAAGTACCTCGTGCTCGTCGAGGATTCGCTCCACCAGCACTTCAATCTGGCCGCCGCTTTCCTTGGCGCCGAAGAGACGAGCCTTAATCACGCGCGTGTCATTAAAAACGAGCAAATCGCCCGCATTTACAAAATCGGGCAGTTCCGCGAAGGGATGATCGTTCAACCCATTTTGCGCAACGCGCAGCAGACGACTGTCGCCGCGGTTCGCGGGCGGGTGCTGCGCGATCAATTCGGCGGGCAAGTCGTAGTCGAAATCGGTTACGCGCAAAGCGGCGTATTGCTGGGGGACGGTCATTTGGGGATAATGCGCGTTCTTTCGAGGCGCCGAACGGCTTAGAGCCGAGTCTGTAAAGCGGTCAAGGCCGCGCATTATGCCCCACAGCGGGCCCGTTGCATTCAGCGCTTCCAAGAAAGCCCGGGTGGTGAAACAGGTAGACGCAGGGGACTCAAAATCCCCCGCCGCAAGGCGTGTCGGTTCGAGTCCGACCCCGGGCACCACTTCCAAATACGTCAGTTAGGGCCCACGGGCGGCGGGGAAAAGATTTCAGAGAAGACTCATATGCCCGTAGGACATGTGATGTCGGAACTAAAATCTTTTAGAGAAAGGCGTAGCGTTTAGCCGAGGGCTTTTAGATTTCGGTGGAGGCTAATGTGCCGTAGGCACGTTATGCCGGAGCCAAAATCAAAAGCAAG